>CADCUU010000045.1 GCA_902805995.1 uncultured Rubellimicrobium sp. | reverse complement strand
GGGAATGGCCGACGACAGCCAGCCGCTCCGGGGCCGCATGGTCGCCCTGATCTTCGAGAAGCCCTCCACCCGCACCCGCGTCTCCTTCGACGTGGGCGTCCGCCAGATGGGCGGCGAGACCATGGTCCTCTCCGGCGCCGACATGCAGCTCGGCCACGGAGAGACGATCGCCGACACCGCGCGGGTCCTGTCGCGCTACGTCGACCTCATCATGATCCGCACCTTCGAGGAGGCGACGCTCCTTGAGATGGCCGAGCACGCGACCGTCCCCGTCATCAACGGCCTCACGAACCGCACCCATCCCTGCCAGATCATGGCCGACGTGATGACCTACGAGGAGCATCGCGGCGACATCGCGGGCCGCCGGGTCGTGTGGTCGGGCGACGGCAACAACGTCTTCGCCTCCTGGGCGCAGGCCGCGGGCCAGTTCGGCTTCGACATCGCCTTCACCGGCCCGGAAACGCTCGACCCGGAGCGCGCCCACCTCGACTTCGCCCGCGCCAAAGGGGCGAAGGCCGAGGTCCTGCGCGACCCCTTCGACGCCGTGCGCGGCGCGGACCTGATCGTCACCGACACCTGGGTCTCCATGCACGACCCCCAGTCCGCCAAGGAGCGTCGCCACAACCAGCTCCGCCCCTATCAGGTCAACGAACGCCTGATGGCCGCGGCCAAGCCCGACGCGCTGTTCATGCACTGCCTCCCCGCCCACCGCGAGGACGAGGTGACGAGCGCCGTGATGGACGGCCCGCAGTCGGTCATCTGGGACGAGGCCGAGAACCGCCTCCACGCCCAGAAGGCCGTGATGCGCTGGTGCCTGGGCGTCTGACGCCGGGCCACCGCCCAGGAACCAGGCGCCCCCGCCTCTGACCACGACACGCACCACTCTCCGCCGCGACAAGGCGCCGCCAGCGACAACCTGCCCCCTTCCCAACAGGGGGGCAGAGGTCCAGATCATCGGGGCAGCTTTCAGCCCCCATAATCTCCGAGGACCGCCATGGACGACCAAGTCCAGATCTCCAAGACCGAGCGCGTCATGGCCGCGCCGGGCATGATCGAAGGCCGAACGCGTCGGACCGACCGCGCCGAGGCCGCCCAAGGCACGGCCGTGATCGAGGAAGATCGCCCCTTCTGGCCCGCCGTGCGCCGCGGCTTCCTGCGCCGCTGCCCCCATTGCGGAGAGGGGCGGCTCTTCGACGGCTATCTCAAGGTCAACGACTCCTGCCCCGCCTGCGGCGAAGTGCTCAAGCATCACCGCGCCGACGATGGCCCCGCCTACCTTACGATCCTAGTGGTCGGGCACATCATGGCCTTCGTCATGCACTTCGTCTGGGTGCAGTTCCGGCCCGAGCCCCTGGTCTTCGCCACGCTCCTCACGGTCTTTTCCGTGGGCCTGTCGCTGTGGCTACTCCCCCGGTTCAAGGGCGCGATAGTAGGGATCCAGTGGTCGCGCCGGATGCACGGCTTCGGCGGCCACCGGGACTGACCCTCGCCGCAACAGCGGATGCGGCACCGGGTCCTTCGCCCGGAACAGGTAACGCCCAAAGATCTCCAGATACGACCCGTAGCGGTAGCCCCCGTTCACGCCCAGATACCGCGCCCGGTTGCCCCGATAGAGCTCGGGCAGCCGGTACCACGGCACGCGCGGATGCATGTGATGCACGACATGCAGGTTGTTGTTGAGGAACAGGAGGGCGAACGGCCCCCGATCCTCGATGATGACGGTCCGCCCCCGCGCCTTCTCATGCGCCTGATGCTCCAGGAAGGTCCTGATCTTGAGGAGCGACAGCCCGAGATAGGCCGACAGGAGATACGCCCAGAACGGCATCTCCGACACGGCCACCACCGCCAGCGCCACACCCACGGCGGGCAGGTGCCACAGCCACCCCTTTATGACACGCCGGTCGCCCGCCCGTGCGAGCCGCCAGTCCCCCAGCATCCAGAACGCCTGCCCGACCACCGGCCCAAGGACCATCCGTCCCCCCAGCGTGTTGTTCACGCGCAGCACCATGCGCAGCCAGCCGGGCAGCGACCCCCAGTCCCGCTCGGCCATGTAGTTCGACTCGGGGTCGTCATAGGGGTCGGTCAGGATCGCGTCCTGATGATGGGCGAGGTGGCTGTCCCGGAACCGCCGATAGGGCACGACGAGCGCCAGCGCCGGAAACACCAGCACCTCGTTCCACCGCCGGTCCCGGAACGGATGCCCATGAATGGCCTCGTGCTGGAGCGAGGAATGCTGCGCGATCGCCCAGCCCGCCACCGGCACCGCGAGCCAGAGCGTCAGCCCCGGCAGCCAGAACAGCGCCAGCCCCCAGAGCCCGTAACATCCCAGCAGCAACGACAGCGTGGGCCACTCAGCTTCCCGCAGCGAACGAATCATCCCGTGCCCTCGATGTCGCCAGTTCCAAGGCGATCTCCCTCAGGATGTATCGAGCTCCTTGACCCCGAGGCCGTGTTTCTGCGCAACTTTCCCGCAACCCTGTTGCGTTCGGTCAACGATGCTTCGCAAACTCGACAAGCTCAGCCGCGCCGCCCTCTTCCGCGACCGCCTCGCCGCGGCCATGGCCCGCTCCGGCACCTCGCAAGCCGCGCTGGCCCGCGCCATCGGCGTGGATCGCTCCACCGTGTCGCAGCTCCTCGACCCCCAGGGCACGCGCCTGCCCAACGCCCAGGTCGCCGCCGAATCCGCCGCGGCGCTCGGCGTGTCCGCCGACTGGCTCCTGGGCCTGACCGAGTTGCGGGAGCCCGCAGCCCATCTCCTCGCCGCAGGCGTCACCCTGACCGAAGCGCCCCGCGCCCTTGTGGACGACCAGATCTTCGCCTGGCACCGGGAGGCCGCGGGCTACAAGATCCGCCACGTCCCCGCGACCCTGCCCGACATGCTCAAGACCGAAGGGATGCTCCGCTGGGAATACGAGCCCGCCCTGGGCTGGACCACCGAACAGGCCATCGGCGCCAGCCGCGACCGTCTCGACTGGATGCGAGCCGCCCGCTCCGACACCGAGATTGCCCTGCCCCTGCACGAGCTGTCCACCTTCGCCCGGGGCGAAGGCTACTACGCCGGCCTTTCCCCCCGCATCCGACGCGAGCAGATCGGCCATCTGGCCGACCTCCACGCCCAGCTCTACCCCACGCTGCGCGTCCATCTCTACGACGCGCGCCGGGTCTACTCCGCCCCGGTCACCGTCTTCGGGCCCCTGCTGGCCGTGCTCTATCTGGGCCGCAACTACCTCGCCTTCCGCGACAGCGAACGCGTGCAGGCCATCAGCCAGCATTTCGACGGCCTCATCCGCGAAGCCGCCGTCCCCTCCCGCGACTTCCCCGCGCATCTGGCGCGCCTGCTCCGCGTGATCTGAGCCATAGGCCAATCTTGGCCGACGCACGCCACAGGGCTCCTCCCGTTAACATCGGTGATGGCGGGCCCAATCTGCGGGCCTAACTTTCGCGCAGGGACGTCAGGTCCCGTCCGGGATCCGACACTGACCTTCACGAGGGAGGATCCAACAATGCGTCACGCCATCCTAAGCGCCTGGGCGGGCTCTGAGACCGCCAGCCTCACCGCGTCACTCGTCCGCACCGGCACGAACGGCCCCAACCTCCTGATAGGCACGTCCGGTCCTGACAGCCTGTGGGGCCTCGGCGGCCGCGACGCCCTGTTCGGCGCAGGCGGCGCCGACCTGCTCGACGGCGGCTCCGGTCGCGACCTCCTGTTCGGCGGCTCCGGAGCGGACCTGCTCTACGGCCGCGACAACAGCGATGTCATCCACGCAGGCTCCGGCAACGACAGCGCCTGGGGCGGCAACGGGCGCGACGTGATCTACGGCGGCCGGGGCCACGACGTCATCCAAGGCGACTTCCCCCCGGACGACAGCGGCGCGCTGCCCCTCGAGACCGGGAACGACCTCCTCTACGGCGGGGACGGAAACGACGTCGTCCTCGGCAACGAGGGCGATGACATCATCTATGGTGGAAGCGGCGCCGACACCGTGGACGGTCGCGCCGGCAACGACTCCGTCCATGGCGGCTCGGGCCGTGATTTCGTCCGGGGCCTGAACGGCGACGACGACCTCTACGGCGGCTCCGGCAACGATGTCCTCCGCGACAGCGCGGGGGCGGACGACTTCTGGGGCGGCGCGGGCGCGGACGTGTTCGAATACGCCCGCGACGACGACATCGGCCGCGACGGCGGCACGCCCTTCCCCGGATACGGCGTCGGCAACGACCGAATCCTGGATTTCGACCTGACCGAGCGGGATGTCATCAGCTTCTACCTCAACGACGAAACCGTCACCGGCGTCTCCGACAACGGCACCGACACGGTCATCACCATCAGTGACGGGGAGACCCTGACGGTCCGAGGGCTCTCGGGCCGCGACTTTGCCCCGAACCTCCGCTTCGACAGCCTCGAGGACATCAACGCCGCCTCGCAGCAGGCCTACGACTACGACGCGATCCTGTACTGACACTGGCCTATGATTCTGGCCCGCCGCCCGCCGCGGCGGGTCGTTCTTCACCGAACTGGAAGGGGTGGAGCGGGCGGCGGGAATCGAACCCGCGTCTCTTGCTTGGAAGGCAAGGGTCTTACCATTACACAACGCCCGCGCGCTGCCTGACCTATCGCTTGCCCCACCCGATTGCAAGGCGGAACCGCCTCATCGGGCCACGCTCAACCGCCGCATTGTACTCCTGTGAGCCACGGTCCGGCGAGGCGACAGATCAGCCTTCTCGGCTCACCAGCCCCACCCCGTCACGCCGGATTCAGCGGCACCGGCACGATCAGCCCCTCGCCCATCGCTCGGGAGGAGTTGATCTCTGTGCTGACGCGAACCATCGACAGCGCCCCATCCTCGACAGGCTGCATGAGGCGCGCGGCCCCCTTCCCCTCCTCCCCGAGCCATAGCGCCCAGTCGGGCGGCTCCAGGATCACCGGCAGGCGGTCGTGAATCTGCGCCATCTGCGCATTGGCCGCGCAGGTCAGGATCGCGCAGGTCGAGACTCGCTCCTCCCCTTGCCCCCAGTCCTGCCAGATCGCGGCAAAGACCATGGGCGCCCCGTCCGTCCGGGTCACGAACCAGGGAAGCGGCTTCTTCGTCTCCGTCCGATCCCATTCGTAGAATCCCGTCGCGGGGACAAGGGCCCGCCGCTCCCGCACCGCCGTGCGAAAGGCGGGCTTCTCGGCCACCGTCTCGCTTCGCGCGTTGATGAGGAGGGGCCCGCCCGAAGGCTTGTCGTACCAGGGCGGGATCAGCCCCCAGCGCATCGGGCGGTACAGCCTGCGCCCGTCCTCGTGGGTGCAGACCGCGATCCGCTGCGTCGGGCAGACGTTGTAGTTGGGGACCTCCGGCAGGTCGTTGGCCGGGGCCGCCGCGAAAAGCTGCGCCATGGCATCATGGGGCAGCGTCATGACCATGCGTCCACACATGACCACCAAGGTGGCGCCCGAAGGCGCCACCGGCAAGCCCCCCTCGTCAGGGAGCGACCGTCTCCGCCTCGGCCGGAGCCGCCTCCGCCCCCTCGGCAGGAGCAGCCTCGGTCGAGCCCTCTGCCGGAACAGCTTCAGTCGATCCTTCCGCAGGCGCCGCTTCCGTAGCGCCCTCCGCGGGAGCCGTCCCGGTCGCTCCCTCCGCAGGCGCAGCCTCCTCGCTTGCCGGAGCCGCGGCCCCGATGACCGTAATCCGCCCATCGACGAAGGGCGTATAGGGCGCGTTCGCCGCCATGTACTCCGCCGTCACGTCAGCGAGGTCCGGCCCGAAGTCATAGGCGTTCTCGGCGTCCACGAACATCGCAAAGCCGTCGCCGCCGCCGCGCACGTAGTTGTTGCTCACCAGCCCATAGGTCGCCGCCGGGTCGATGGGCCCCCAGGCGTCGCCGCCGATCAGCACATTGACCTCGGACACGCGCCTTCCGGCAGGCTGGCTCAGGTCGATCGTGTACTGAAGCCCTGCGACCTGCGCGAAGCGGCCCGCGCCTTCCTCGATCTGGCTCGCCCCGTTCTCCAGCGCGTCGATCACGTCCTGCCCCGACACCTGGAAGGTGGACAGCGTGTTCTGGAACGGCAGCACCGTCAGCACTTCGCCCTTGGTGACCTCACCCGCGTCGATGGAGGCGCGCAGCCCCCCGCCGTTGGCGATGGCGATGGTGATGCCCTGGTCCGCCACGCGGGCGAGCATCGCCTCGGCCACGAGGTTGCCCATCTCGCATTCGACGGCGCGGCAGGATTCCCGCTCCCCATCGATGGCATCCGTCGTCTCGGCCACGACCTCGTTGCGGATGGCCTCCAGCGGCCCGGCAAGCTCCTGCACCCGCGCCAGCGCCGCCTCGTCCTCGGCCACAGAGGCGTCGAGGAGAACGGGCTCGCCCTCGGCCGAGAGCACGTTGCCCTCGTCGTCGAAGTTGACCCGAAGCTCCCCCAGGAACTTGCTGTAGGCATAGGCCGTTACGATCGGCACGTCGTTGACGACGGTCGGATAGGGCCCGGCCGCCCCCTCCTGCGTGTTGGACAGGAGCGTGTGGCTGTGCCCGCCCACGATCACGTCCACGCCGGTCAGCCCCTCGGCCAGCCGTTGGTCGGCGGGCAGGCCCATATGGGTGAGCAGGATGATCTTGTTCACGCCCTGCTCGGTCAGCGCGTCGATCTCCGCCTGTGCCGCATCCAGCGCGGGGGTGAAGATCACGTTCGGCCCCGGCGACGACGTCTCGGGCGTGTCCTCCGCGAGGACGCTCACGATGCCGATCTGCTCGCCGCCGATCTCCAGCACATGCGACTTCTGCACCTGGTCGGCCAGCTCCGGCTCCTGGCTCACGTCGATGTTCGCGGACAGGACCGGGAACTCCACGGCGTCGAGGAAGCGGCGCAGCTCCGCCGGGCCGTCGTCGAACTCGTGGTTGCCCACGGCCATGACGTCGTAGCCAATCTGCCCCATGAACTCGGCCGAGACCGCGCCCTTGTACTGCTGGTAGAACAGGGAGCCCTGGAACTGGTCGCCCGCGTCGAGAAGGACGACGTTCTCCCCAGCCCGCTCCCGCGCCTCGCCAACGGCGGTGATCAGGCGAGCGACGCCGCCAAAGCATTCCCCGGCCGCCGCGTCTTCCTCCCCGCAGGTGGAATCGGAGCCGTTGATCGCCTCGAAGCGGTCGTGGAAATCGTTGGTGTGCAGGATGGTGAGCGAGAAATCCGCCCAGGCCGGCGCGGCCAGAAGGGCAATCCCCGCCGTGGTGGCGAGAAGTCTGAACGTCATGGTTTACACTCCCTGGTGGTCTTTTGCCCCCGAGATAGGGCAGCGGTCGCAGGTGTCGAAGCCTGTCCTAGCGTCCATTCGTTAACGGACCGTGACACCGCCGAGCGTTGCGCGACCCCCCGCAGATCGCTTGACCGCTGCCTTCAACCGTCGCATCTGGCACCCATGCCCATCTACAAGATCTTCCGCGCCCCCGAATGGGAGGCGATGCAGGCCCAGGGCCACACGGCTGGCGCCCCCATCGACCTCACGGACGGCTACGTCCACCTGTCCACCGCGGCTCAGGTCGAGGACACCGCCGCCCGCCATTTCGCGGGCGAACAGGGCCTCGTCCTCCTCGCCGTGGACGATGCTGTCATGGCCCCCGACATCCGGTGGGAGCCCTCGCGCGGCGGCCAACTCTTCCCGCATCTCTACCGCGACCTGCGGATGGCGGACGTGCTCTGGTCCGCCCCCCTCCCGTGGGAGGGCGAGCGCCACAGGTTCCCCCCGCTGTGAGGCGGCTCCTCGAACAGACGGGCCTCTCGGCGCTGCGACGCATGGACCCGGAGGCGGCGCACGGCCTCGCCCTCAAGGCGCTGCGGATGGGCCTCGGCCCCACCGGCGGCCCCGTCACGTCGCCGCGCCTGAGGACCAGCTTTGCCGGGCTCGACCTGCCCAACCCGGTGGGCATCGCGGCGGGCTTCGACAAGAACGCGGTGGCGCTCCAGGGCCTCGCCCGCTCCGGCCTGGGCTTCGCCGAAGTGGGGGCCGTCACCCCCCGCGCGCAGGAGGGTAACCCCCGCCCCCGCCTCTTCCGCCTGCCGGAGGATCGCGCCGTCATCAACCGCTTCGGCTTCAACAACGAAGGCATGGAGGCCGTGGCCCCCCGCCTGACCGCCCGCCCCACGGGCTTCGTCCTCGGCGTGAACCTCGGCGCGAACAAGGACTCCGCCGACCGCGCGGGCGACTTCGCCCTTGTCCTGTCGCGCCTCGGGCCGCTGGTGGACTTCGCCACCGTCAACGTGTCCTCGCCCAACACCGAACGCCTTCGCGACCTTCAGGGCCGCGCCGCTTTGTCCGCGCTCCTCGCCCGGGTGATGGAGGCGCGTGCCACCCTCCCCCGCCCGATCCCCATCCTCCTCAAGATCGCCCCCGACCTGTCGGAGGAGGAGCTTGCCGACGTGGCCGAGGTCGCAACCGCCTCCGGCCTCGCGGGCATCGTCGCCACCAACACGACCCTGTCCCGCGACGGCCTACGCAGCCGCCATGCAGGCGAGACTGGCGGCCTCTCCGGCGCGCCCCTGTTCGAACGCTCCACACGCGTCGTCGCCCGTCTCTCCACGC
>CADCUU010000044.1 GCA_902805995.1 uncultured Rubellimicrobium sp. | reverse complement strand
CGCCCCCTCGGCGGAGCCCCGCGCCCTCTCCCTGCGCGACAGCGACGGCGACCTGTCCGACGAAACTGTGATCCTCGCCCCCACCGGAGCCGCGCCGGAGGAGGAGCAGGTCGCCGCCTTCACCAGCGCCGAGCCGCCATCCGATGCAGGGCAGGGGTCCACCCCCACCCAAGCACCCGACACCACCTTCACCGACCCGGGCGCCCCCGACCAACCCGCCCTCGCCTCGTCCGAGACCCCCGCCACATCCGACGCCCGAGACACCGAGGCTGCATCCGACGCGTCCACCCTCGCTGCACTCGACAGCCCAAGCGCCGCGGCCGCAGCGTCCGACGCCCCAACCGCCGATCCTGCCCTCGCAGCGTCTGACGTCCCAGGCATCGAACCCACCCCAGGCGCAGTCGACGCCGGAACAGCCGCTCCCGATCCCGCCTCAGACAACATCTCGATCACCGCAGAGTCTCCCGCGCCCGGGCCAACCCTCGTGCCCGCCACCTCCGACGCTCCCGCCACCCCGCCCGTCCTCCTCTCCGACGCCGACGGCGTACGCGTCCTCCAGCCCGCCCTGGCCCCCGACGCCTCATCCGATGTCCGCGACACCGTCGCCCTCGACGCCATCACCTATGACGGCTCGGGCGAGGTGGTCCTGTCCGGCCGCGCGACCGGGGGCGGCGCCGTCCGTCTCTACATCGACAACGCCCCCGTAGCCGACGCCCCCATCGCCCCCGACGGCAGCTGGAGCTCCGCCTTGGGCACCACCGCCGCCGGCATCTACACCCTCCGCGTCGATCAGATCGACGAGGACGGCGAGGTCCTGAGCCGCATCGAAACCCCCTTCCAGCGCGAAGGCCGGGACCAGCTCGCCGATGCGATGGCCGACGCGGGGGGGGAGGGGCAGCCCGTCGCCATGCGGATCGTCCAGCCCGGCAACACGCTCTGGGCCATCGCCCGCGAACGCTACGGCGAACCTATGATGTACGTCAGCGTCTTCGAGGCCAACAGCGAGCGCATCCGCAACCCCGACCTCATCTATCCCGGTCAGATCTTCGTGCTCCCCGCGACCGACGCCCCCTAGGCCCCCTCGCAATCCCCCGTCAGCCGCGCTACGGTCCCGCGCTCACCAGCCGGAATCCGTCATGCGCCGCCTGCCCGTCACCGACGCCGCCCTTCGCGCGGACCGCGCCTCCAACTGGCGCACGCTCAAGCGCACCGCCCCCTATCTCTGGCCGCCCGGCCTCCCTTGGGTGAAGCGCCGCGTCGTGGGCTCCGTCCTCCTTCTCGTGCTGGCCAAGGTCATCACCGTCCTCACGCCGGTCCTCTTCGGCTGGGCGGTGGACTCCCTGTCCGACCCCGGCACCGTCCCCGGCGGCGCGCTCCTCCTCGGCGCCCTCGGCCTCACGCTCGCCTATGGCATGGCGCGGCTCCTCAACACCGGCTTCCAGCAGCTTCGCGACGTGGTCTTCTCCCGCGTAGGCCAGCGCGCGCTCCGCCTCATCGCGTTGGAGACCTTCCGCCACATCCACGCGCTCTCCCTGCGCTACCACATCACCCGCAAGACCGGCGGCCTTTCCCGCATCATCGAACGCGGCGTCAAGGGCGTGGACTTCGTCCTGCGCCTTCTCCTGTTCTCCCTCGGGCCGCTCTCGCTCGAACTCGTCCTCACCGGCCTCATGCTCTGGTGGCTCTTCGACGCGTGGTACCTCGCCGTCGTGGCGGTCACGATCGCGCTCTACATCTGGTTCACCTTCACCGTCACCGAATGGCGCGTGAAGATCCGCAAGGAGATGAACGACCAGGACACCGCCGCCAACCAGAAGGCCATCGACAGCCTCCTCAACTACGAGACCGTCAAGTACTTCACCGCCGAGGAGAGGGAGGCCGACCGCTACGACATCGCCATGACCGCCTATGCCGAGGCCGCGGTCAAGACCAACAACTCGCTCGCCTTCCTCAATTTCGGCCAGGGCGTTCTGATGAACCTGGGCCTCGTCGTCGTCATGGTCATGGCCGCGCGCGGCGTGCAGGCGGGGACGCTCACCACCGGCGACTTCGTCATGGTCAACGCCTACATGATCCAGATCATGATGCCCCTGAACTTCCTGGGCAACATGTACCGGGAGATCCGGCAGGCCCTCGTCGACATGGACGAGATGTTCCACCTCCTCGAACAACCCGCCGAGGTGACGGACCGCCCCAGCGCCCAACCGCTCCGCGTCGCGGGGGGTGAGATTGCCTTCGACCGCGTGGAGTTCGGCTACGACCCCGACCGCCCCATCCTCAAGGGCCTCAGCTTCCGCGTTCCCCCCGGCGAACGCGTCGCCATCGTGGGCTCCACCGGCGCGGGCAAAAGCACCATCGGCCGCCTCCTCTTCCGCTTCTACGACGTGACGGGCGGCGCGATCCGCATCGACGGCCAGGACCTGCGCGACGTGACGCAGTCCTCGCTCCATGCCGCCATCGGCGTGGTCCCGCAGGATACCGTCCTCTTCAACGACACGATCGGCTACAACATCGCCTATGGCCGCGACGGCGCCACGCAGGAGGAGATCGAGGACGCCGCCCGCGCCGCCCGCATCCACGACTTCATCACGCGCCTGCCGCTCAGCTACGACACCCAGGTTGGCGAACGCGGCCTCAAGCTCTCGGGCGGCGAGAAGCAGCGCGTCGGCATCGCCCGCACGCTCCTCAAGGACCCGCCGATCCTGATCCTCGACGAGGCCACCTCCGCCCTCGACACCGCGACCGAGGCCGACATCGCAAGCGAGCTCAACGCCATGGGGCAGGGACGCAGCGTCATCGTGATCGCCCACCGCCTGAGCACCGTGGCCGACGCCGACCGCATCGTCGTGCTGGAGGACGGCCGCCTGGTGGAGGAAGGCTCCCACGACGCCCTCCTCGCCCGCGGGGGCCGCTACGCCGAACTCTGGTCCATGCAGACCCGCGAGGAAGAACTCGAAGCCGCCGAGTAACCCCGGCCCGCTCCCGTCCCCCCACCACCAGCGCACGCACCCCCGTAGGGTGCGTGCTCGGACGCACCGCCCCGGCCACCCTCCCGCGCCTCCCGAGGGGGCGACGACCACCACGGCCCGCGCAACAGCCCGGCTCATTCCAGAACCCACTGTCCCGAACGGTTTCGGAGCCCGCCAACCCACACTCCCCAATCCCAAGCCCGCGCTACCCAACCCAGGGTCCCGCACCAAGGTCCCACACAGGTGTCAACGCTTCTTTAGTTTTTCCTGTCAATCTTTCCAGCCACTTACGTGTAAAAACTCACCGGGTTACGCAACGCCCGTTGCCCTAAGACTTCGTTAACCCCGCTCCGGCATCCTGATCCCACCTACAACGAATCAGACCAGCCGGGACCACCTCGCCCCCGTTCCCCCCCAGACCACCCCCGCCTTAGGTGCAGGAGAACAGGCCCGAGACCCCAGGCGGACAGGAGCCACCATGCAGAGCAGCCTCTCAGGAGGTGCGCCATACCCGCGTCGCCAAGCGGCCACATACCCCGTCAGGGAGATCCTCCCCTCGACGCCATGGACTCAAGCCCGCCCTGACGGCGGTCCGGGAAACGTCTCGCCCGCGCCCCCATGCGCCCGGCTCGCAGACACCGGAGGCCCCGCGGGATCAAAGTCATTTCCAAGCCCCAACCCAACCCCAACCTGCGGCCAGCCCCGGCCGCCGCTGAAGCACTCGCTCCAGCCCCCACGCGAGTTCCACCCTCAACTCCATCCCAGCCCTCGCCACTGCCGAACGAAGCGCCGCCCACCTCCGGCTCTCGCCTCTGCCCCCTCCAAAGCCCACGCCTGACACGACATGAGGACCCTTCCAGTCCTCGCTCCCGCCCCAGCCCCCGCCGGGCCCCAGCACCCCAGCCAGGTGCCACCCACACCCCCTCACCCAATATCTGACAATTTCCGTTGAACTCGCCGCGCGCTTGCCCTACCTTCCGCGCCTTCGCCCCACACATTCAGGGGCGCCCGCGCCCTCCCAAGGTTCACATCATGCTTTCCCCGATCTTCCGCACGGCCCTCGTGCTCGGCCTCCTTTCGGCCATCGGCCCCTTTTCCATCGACATGTATCTTCCCGCGATGCCCCAGATCGGGGCCGAGCTCGGCGCGCAGGAGACTCAGGTCCAGCAGACCATCAGCCTCTACTTCCTGTCCTTCGGCGTGGCCCAGTTCATCTGGGGTCCCATCGCCGACGCCTACGGGCGCAGGCTGCCGCTGATCCTGGGGATCTCGCTCTTTGCCGCAGCGACGGTGGCCTGCGCCTTCGCGCCGACCATCGGCTGGCTGATCGCCGCGCGCTTCGTCCAGGGCATCGGCGCCGCCGCCGTGGGCGTGGTTCCCCGTGCCGTGGTCCGCGACAACTACACCGGGGTGGAGGCCACGCGCCTCATGGCCCTCATCATGCTGGTCATCTCCGTGGGCCCGATGCTCGCCCCCCTGATCGGCTCCCTCCTTCTCCAGTTCGGAAGCTGGCGGCTCATCTTCGGCGCGCTCCTCCTCGTCGCCCTGATGAGCCTCATGGTCACGCTCTTCGCCCTCCCGGAAACCCTGGCCCCCAAGGACCGCATCCCCGTCAACGTCCGCTCCATGGGCAAGGGCCTGCGCCGCCTCCTGGGCTCGCCGTCCTTCATGGGCCTCACCATGGTCGGCGCCTTCGGCTTCGGCAGCTTCTTCGTCTTCATCGCCTCCGCCTCCTTCGTCTACACGGAAACCTTCAACCTTTCGCCCACCCAGTTCTCCCTCGCCTTCGCGCTGAACGCCCTGGGCTTCTTCGCGGCCTCCCAGGCGGCGGCGCCCTTGGGCGCTCGCCTCGGCCTCTCGCGCTCCATGCGCCTCGCGCTCACGGGCTTCGCGACGACGACGACGGTCCTCCTCGTCCTCACGCTCGCGGGCTTCGGCACGCTGCCCGTCATCATGGCGCTCCTCTTCGTGGGCAACGCCTGCCTGGGCCTCGTCATGCCCGCGACCTTCGTGATGGCGCTCGACGAACACGGCGACATCGCGGGCCTCGCCTCGTCGCTGGGCGGCACGCTCCAGATGGTCACGGGCAGCATCCTCGTGGCCGCGACCGCGCCCTTCTTCGACGGATCGCCTCTGCCGATGGTCGCCACGATCTGCTTCTGCGCGGTCATGGCCTTCCTGATCGGCCAGTGGATCCTGAGCCGCTCGCCCCGGATCGCGGCCCCGGCCGAATGACGCGAGGCCCGGGGGGCTTGGCAGCCCCTTGCTCCCCGGGCTATGACTGCGCAGCAACAGGGACCGCCGCGCGCGCCCCAAGACCAAGGGCCAAGGGGGGCCGTTCGTGGCCAACACCAACGACAGCTTCATCGACGAGGTGGCCGAGGCCGTCCGGCGCGAACGTCTGAACCTCTGGTTCCGCCGCTGGGGCTGGCTCATCGCTCTTCTGGTGCTGGCCATCGTCGGCACCGCCGCCGCCCTCGAATGGCGCGAATCCCGCACCGCCACTGCCGCCCAGGCCCGCGGCGACGCCCTTCTCTCCGCGCTGGAGACGGAGGAGCCCGAGGCCCGCCTCGCCGCCCTGTCCGCATTGCCCGTTCAAGGCGAGGACGGGATGGTCGCGGCCTTCCTGCTCGCCGCCGACCAGTCCCAGGGCGGCGAGGCCGAGGCAGCCGCCCAGACCCTGACCGCCGTGGCCCAGGACTCGTCCATCCCCGCCGTCTACCGCGACCTCGCCGCCCTCAAGGCCGCCATGGTCCTCGGGCCCCAGGCCGACCGCGCCTCCCTCGAAGCCCTGGCCACCCCCGGCGCGCCTTACCGCCTCCTCGCGGCGGAGCAGCTCGCGATCCTCGACCTCCAGTCCGACCGCCGCGACGACGGCATCGCCGGGCTCCGCGCCATCTTCGAGGATGCCGAGGTGTCCGGCGCGCAGCAAAGCCGCGTCTCCGCCCTTCTCACGGCCCTCGGTGCCCCGCCCGAAGCCGAACCCGCCCCGACTGAGGCTGCGGCCGACGCCACGACCGAGGCCGAACCCGCGGCCCCGGCGGAGGAGTGATCCGCATGCGTGCCCCACTCCGCCTGACCGTCCTCGCCGCCCTCCTCCTCGCGGGCTGCGGCCGCGCGCCCGACGTGATCCTTTCGGGCGAACGCCTGCCGCTCCGCGAAACCGGTGGCGTCCTCGTCGCGGCCCCGCGCGGCCTGGCCCTCTCGGCCCCCCAGGCCAACGCCGACTGGACGCACCGCAACGGCGGCCCGGACCATGCCCCCGGCCACCCGGCTCTCGGCGGCGCGCTCCAGCCCCTGTTCTCCGTCCAGATCGGCGAGGGTAACAGCCGCGGCGCCCGCATCACCGCCGAGCCCGTCGTCGCCGGTGGCCGCCTCTTCACGCTCGACGCCCGCGCCACGGTCCAGGCCTTCTCCACCGGGGGGGAGGTTCTCTGGTCGCAGTCGGTCGTCCCCCCGGACGCCGTTCGCCCCGATGCCTCGGGCGGCGGCCTCGCCACCGATGGGGCCACCCTCTACGTCTCCACGGGCTACGGCCGGCTGATGGCGCTCGACGCCGCCACGGGCCAGCCGCGCTGGACGCAGGACCTCGACGCGCCCGGCTCCTCCGCGCCCACGGTCCTGGGCGACCTCGTGCTGATCGTCTCGCGCGACAGCACCGCCTGGGCGCTGGAGGCCGATACCGGCCGCATCCGCTGGACGGTGCCGGGCCTCGCCTCGACCGCGACCCTCGCCGGCGGGGCCGGAGTCGCGGCGCGCGGCGACGTGGTGATCCTGCCCCATCCCTCGGGAGAGGTGCGGGGCGTCTTCCCCCAGGGCGGCCTTCTGCGCTGGACCAGCATCGTCGCCGGCACCCGCCAGGGCTCCGCCGCGGCCTTCGCCGCGACCGACATCGGCGGCGACCCGGTCCTCGTGGGTGACACCGTGTATGTGGGCAACGTGTCGGGCCGCACCGCCGCGCTTAACGCCGACACCGGCGAAACCCTGTGGTCCATCGCCGAGGGCGCCGTCTCGCCCGTCTGGCCGGAAGGGGACTCCCTCTTCCTCGTCAACGACCTGGGCCAGCTTCTCCGGGTGGAGGCCGCGACCGGCGCCGTCATCTGGCGCGCCGACCTTCCGCAGGCCGAACGCCGGCGCGGCGTCACCGCCTTCGTGGGCCCGATCCTCGCCGGGGGCCGCCTGATCGTGGGCTCCTCCGACAACGGGCTTCTCCAGTTCGATCCCGCCACCGGCGCCGCCCTGGGGGCCGTGCCGCTTCCCGCGGGCGCGGCCTCGGCCCCTGTCGTGGCAGGCGCCACGCTCTATATCATCACCGAGGATGGGCGTCTGAACGCCTTCCGTTGAGGGCTATCAGGACATGAGCTTCACCCTGGCCATCGTTGGCCGACCCAATGTGGGCAAGTCCACGCTCTTCAACCGCCTCGTGGGCCGCAAGCTCGCGCTGGTGGACGACCAGCCCGGCGTGACCCGCGACCTCCGCGAAGGACAGGCCCGCCTGGGCCCCCTCCGCTTCACCGTGATCGACAGCGCGGGGCTGGAGGAGGCGACGGACGATTCGCTGCAAGGTAGGATGCGCCGCCTTACCGAACGCGCGGTGGAGCAGGCCGATGTCTGCCTGTTCCTCATCGACGCGCGCCAGGGCGTGACGGCCACGGATCAGGTCTTCGCCGACATCCTGCGCCGCAAGAACGCCCATGTGATCCTCGCCGCCAACAAGGCCGAGGGGAAGGCGGGCGAGGGCGGCTGGATCGAGGCCTTCGGCCTTGGCCTCGGCGAACCCATCCGCCTTTCCGGCGAGCATGGTGAGGGGATGGAGGACCTGCTCTCCGCCCTCATGCCCATCGTCGACGAGTTCGAGGCCCGCGAGGCCGACACCGCCGAGGAAGCGCCCGAGACCGACGTGGACCTCGGCTGGTCCGGCGAGGAGACGGAGGACGACGCCGATGCCTCCGAGGACTGGCGCCCGACGGAAAAGCGCCCCCTCCAGATCGCCGTCGTCGGCCGCCCCAACGCGGGCAAGAGCACGCTCATCAACCGCATCCTGGGCGAGGAGCGCCTGCTCACCGGCCCCGAGGCCGGGATCACCCGCGACGCCATCTCCATCCCGCTCGCCTGGGAGAGGACGCCCGTCCGCATCTTCGACACCGCGGGCATGCGCAAGCGCGCGAGGATTCAGGACAAGCTCGAAAAGCTCTCCGTGTCCGACGGCCTTCGCGCCGTGCGATTCGCCGAGGTCGTGGTCATCCTCCTCGACGTGGACATCCCCTTCGAGCAGCAGGACCTCCGCATCGCCGACCTGGCGGAGCGCGAGGGCCGGGCGGTCGTCATCGCCGTCAATAAATGGGACCTCGCCACTGACCGCGAGGCGCGGCTTGCCCATCTGAAGGAATCGTTCGAGCGCCTGCTGCCGCAGTTACGCGGCGCGCCCCTCGTGACCGTGAGCGCCAAGACGGGCAGGGGTCTCGACCGCCTGCACGACGCCGTGGTCAAGGCGCACGAGGTCTGGAACCGCCGCATCCCGACCGCGCAGCTCAACCGCTGGCTCATGGGCATGACCGAGGCGCATCCGCCGCCGGCCCCCGGCGGGCGCCGGATCAAGATGCGCTACATGACCCAGGTGAAGACGCGGC
>CADCUU010000043.1 GCA_902805995.1 uncultured Rubellimicrobium sp. | reverse complement strand
TCGCCAAGTACGAGCTCACCGTCCCGCTCGCCTCCGACGAGGATGGGCGGATCAGCGAAGCGTTCGGCACCTGGGTCGAGAAGTCGATGTACGGCCGCAAGTACATGGGCATGGAGCGCGCGACCTACCTGATCAACGGTGACGGCACGGTGCTGAAAATGTGGCGCAAGGTGAAGGTGCCGGGCCATGCCCAGGAAGTCCTGCGTAACGTTGGGGAGCTTGTGACGTAGGGGCTGGCGAAGAGGGCATCTCGCGCCTATCTCGCGGCGGAGCACTACAGGATTGAAGATGGCCGAGTTCACGCTTCCCAAGAACAGCAAGATCACCAAGGGCCGGACCTTCAAGGCCGAGGGTCCGCGCGACAAGATTAAGTCGTTCAAGGTCTACCGCTACGATCCCGACAGCGGCGCCAACCCGCGCTACGATACCTATGAGGTGAACCTGGCCGAGACTGGGCCGATGGTCCTGGACGCGCTCATCAAGATCAAGAACGAGATCGACCCGACGCTGACCTTCCGCCGCTCCTGCCGCGAGGGCATCTGCGGCTCCTGCTCGATGAACATCGGCGGGCGCAATGGCCTGGCCTGCACCACCGCGATCGAAGACGTGTCCGGCGAGGTCCGCATCACCCCGCTGCCGCACTGCGACGTGGTCAAGGACCTGGTTCCGGACTTCACCCACCTTTACGCGCAGTACGCCTCCATCCAGCCGTGGCTGAAGACCGCCACCCCGGCGCCGTCAGGCAAGGAGCGGCTGCAGTCGCCCGAGGACCGCGAGCAGCTCAACGGCCTGTACGAGTGCATTCTGTGCTTCTGCTGCTCGACCAGCTGCCCCAGCTATTGGTGGAACGGAGACCGCTTCTTGGGCCCCGCGATCCTGCTCCAGGCCTACCGCTGGCTCGCCGACAGCCGCGACGAGATGACGGGCGAGCGGCTCGACCAGCTGGAGGACCCGTTCCGGCTGTATCGTTGCCACACCATCATGAACTGCGCCAACGTCTGCCCCAAGGGGCTCAACCCGGCCAAGGCGATTGCCGAGACCAAGAAGCTGATCGCGGAACGGGCGGCTTGAACCAAGCGTCTCCGGGTCCCACCGGCGCGCGCCCTGACCCCGATCACCCTGGCTGGCTGAGCTATGGCGACTTCACGCCTGGCAGCTTCGCCGCGGCGACCGGCAAGCTCCTGTTCCGCGCCGACGGGCAAGGCCGGGGCATTTGCCGGATGCAGGTGGAGGAACGCCACCTAAATCTCGGCGGGTCGATTCACGGCGGCGCGGTGATGAGCTTCATCGACATGGCCCTGTTCGCCGCCGGTCGCTGCGCCGGAGTGAGCGAAGGCCACTACGTCACCCTCGACCTCACCACCCACTTCATCGCCCGCGGCCGCGCAGGCCTGCCGCTGGAGGCGCACGTCGAACTCGTCCGTCAAACCCGTAGCCTCGCTTTCCTGCAGGGCGTGGTGCGGCAGGACGGCCAGCCCTGCTACAGCTTCATCGGTACGCTGAAGCGCCTCCGCGACCGCACATGAGCGGACCGGTTGCGAGTGCC
>CADCUU010000042.1 GCA_902805995.1 uncultured Rubellimicrobium sp. | reverse complement strand
GGTCTGGCTCGCCTCCAGGAAGGACTGCTGACCACCCTGCGCGACGCCGCCGATGTGGAAGGTCCGCATGGTGAGCTGCGTGCCCGGCTCGCCGATCGACTGGGCGGCGATGATGCCGACCGCTTCGCCGATGTTGACGAGGGTGCCGCGGGCGAGGTCACGCCCGTAGCAGGCCGCGCAGACGCCGTCCTCGCTTTCGCAGGTCAGCGGCGAGCGGATGCGCATCTTGGTCACGCCCGAGCCTTCGATCATGTCGGCCCGGCGCTCGTCGATGAGCTCACCGGCGCGCACCAGCACCTCGTCGGTGCCCGGACGCAGCACGTCGTCGGCTGCGACGCGGCCCAGGACGCGCTCGGCCAGCGACGACACCACTTCCCCGTCGTTGACGGCGGCCGTCGCGGTGATCGCCCGGTCGGTGCCGCAGTCGGGGATGCGGATGATGCAGTCCTGCGCCACGTCCACGAGGCGACGGGTGAGGTATCCCGAGTTCGCCGTCTTGAGCGCGGTGTCGGACAGGCCCTTGCGGGCACCGTGGGTGGAGTTGAAGTACTCCAGCACGGTCAGGCCTTCCTTGAAGTTCGAGATGATCGGCGTCTCGATGATCTCGCCCGAGGGCTTGGACATCAGTCCGCGCATGCCCCCCAGCTGCTTCATCTGCGTGACCGAGCCCCGGGCGCCCGAATGGGCCATCATGTAGACGGAGTTGGGCTCCATCGACCGCCCCTGCGCGTCCTTATGGACGGCCGAGATGGTCTCCATCATGGCGGCGGTCACGCGGTCGTTGCACTTCGACCAGGCGTCCACGACCTTGTTGTACTTTTCGCCCTGGGTGATCAGGCCGTCCATGTACTGCTGCTCGAAGTCCTTCACCTGGTCGCGGGTCTCCTCGACCAGCTTCCACTTGGCCTCGGGCACGACCATGTCGTCCTTGCCGAACGAGATGCCGGCCTTGAACGCCTCGCGGAAGCCCGCGCCCATGATCTGGTCGCAGAAGATGACCGATTCCTTCTGGCCGCAGTAGCGGTAGACGGTGTCGATGACCTGCTGGACTTCCTTCTTGCGAAGGAGCCGGTTCACGAGGTTGAAGGGCGCCTTGGCGTTGAGCGGCAGGAGGTTGCCCAGCCGCAGACGGCCGGGCGTGGTGTCCACGCGGCTCCAGACCTCGTTGCCCTCTTCGTCGATCTGCTTGATGCGCGCGGTGATCTTGGCGTGCAGGTGCAGCTCACCGGAGGCGAGCGCCTGCTCGACCTCGGTGATGTCCGCATAGGCGCGGCGACGCTCAGTGCCGGTCTCGTCGATGAACTCGCCGCCCTTCATGCCGTCGCGTTCGATCGTCGTGTAGTAGAGGCCCAGCACCATGTCCTGCGACGGCACGATGATCGGCGCGCCGTTCGCGGGCGACAGCACGTTGTTCGTGGACATCATCAGGACGCGCGCCTCAAGCTGGGCTTCCAGCGAGAGGGGGACGTGCACGGCCATCTGGTCGCCGTCAAAGTCGGCGTTGAAGGCCGAGCAGACGAGCGGGTGCAGCTGGATCGCCTTGCCTT
>CADCUU010000041.1 GCA_902805995.1 uncultured Rubellimicrobium sp. | reverse complement strand
CGCGGATGACGGGCGTCCAGATGGCGTGGAGCGTGCCCGCGTCCGCAGGCGTGGCGGGGCGGATCACAGCTCGACCTCTCCCCCCGGGGTGAGGAAGCGGGCGCGCAGGGTCGGGTGGTCGGCGGTGACGACCGTCACGCGCGGGTCGTCGAGCCCGGCGAGCAGCGTCTTCAGACGGGAAGCGCGGGGGTGGCCGACTTCCAGCATAACAAGGCGCACGCCCCGGTCGGGGAGGCGGTCGGCGGGATGGGTTCCGGCGGTCCACTGGATCAGCGTCGGGAAGGCCCCGCCCCAAGGGAGCGAGCCGTCGGGGGGCACCGTGACCCGCCAGGAGAGGTCCCCGCGCGTGAGGGGCAGCGCCTCCCCGGCTTCGGGCGGGGCGGAGGCGAGAGCGGCGTCGAGGTCGGGGGTGCGGGCGATCCAGTTCCCCAGGCGCGGGGCGGCGGCCTCCTCCAGCCCGAACCAGCGGGGGACGGCGGGCGTGGTGCCGGGCTCGGGGGCGATGACCTCCAGGTAGAGGCCGGGGCCGAGGGACAGGAGGCGGTTGTGGGTGCCGAAGCGGTCGTGACGCCCACCGGGCTCGAGCGGGACGCCCAGGCGCTCCTCGGCCCAGGCGGTGCCTTCCTCCAGCGAGGCGCAGGTGACGGCGAGGTGGTCGAGCTGCATCAGCCGGCGGGCTCCATCCGGGTAGCGCGGATGAGGTCCAGGACCTCTCGCGCGGCCTTGGGGATGGGGGTGCCGGGGCCGAAGATGGCGCTGACGCCCGCTTCGCGCAGCGTGGCGTAGTCCTGCGCGGGGATGACGCCGCCGCAGACGACGAGGATTTCCTCCGCGCCCTTGGCCCGGAGCGCCTGGACGAGGCGGGGCGCAAGGGTCAGGTGGCCGGCCGCCTGGGAAGAGACGCCGACGACATGGACGTCGTTGTCGAGGGCGTCCTGCGCGGCCTCCTCCGGCGTCTGGAAGAGCGGGCCGACATCGACGTCGAAGCCCAGGTCGGCGAAGGCGGTGGCGATGACCTTGGCGCCCCGGTCGTGGCCGTCCTGGCCCATCTTGACGACCAGCATCCGTGGGCGGCGGCCTTCACCTTCCGCGAACCGGTCGATGTCGGCGCGAATGGCGTCGTAGGCCGCGTCGCCCTCGGCCGCCTGGCCATAGACGCCGGACAGGGTGCGCACCTCGGCCCGGTGGCGGCCGAACACGTCCTCCAGCGCCTGGGAGATCTCGCCCACCGTGGCGCGGGCGCGGGCGGCGGGGATGGCGAGGTCGAGGAGGTTGCCGTTCGCACGCGCCCCTTCGCGCAGCGCGTCGAGCGCGGCTTGGCAGGCGGACTCGTCGCGGGTGGCGCGGACCTGCTGGAGGCGGGCGATCTGGGCAGCGCGCACGGCGTGGTTGTCGATGGCGCGGATGTCGATGGGCTCCTCCGCCCCGGCGCGGTACTTGTTGACGCCGACGATGACCTCCTCCCCCCGGTCGATCATGGCCTGGCGGCGGGCGGCGGTTTCCTCGATGCGGAGCTTGGGCATGCCGGAGGCCACGGCCTTGGTCATGCC
>CADCUU010000040.1 GCA_902805995.1 uncultured Rubellimicrobium sp. | reverse complement strand
CCGATCCCCTATGCGCCGGACGGCAACCCGCTCCTCGGCCCCATGCCGGGCGTGCCCGACGCCTATGAGGCCTGCGCCTTCACCTTCGGTATCTGCCAGGCGGGCGGGGCGGGCAAGGTGCTGGCCGAATGGGTCACGCAGGGCCGCACCGAATGGGACATGTGGAGCTGCGACCCGCGCCGCTACACCGACCATACCGATCAGGCCTACTGCGTCGCCAAGGGGTTGGAGACCTACGGCCACGAATACGCCATCCACTTTCCCCGCCACGCCTGGCCCGCCGGGCGGCCAAAGAAGGTCTCGGCCATCCACGACCGTGTTGTGGCGCTCGGCGCGCAGTTCGGCGCAACCAACGGGTGGGAACGCGCGCTCTGGTATGCCAGGCCCGGCGACGACACGTCGGAGGCCGCAACCCAGACCTGGCGGCGCGACGGGCCGTGGCTGCCCCGTATCCGTGAGGAATGCGAGGCGGTGCGCGACGCGGCCGGCATCCTCGACCTTCCCGGCTTTTCCCGGCTGATGATGGAGGGGCCTGGGGCGGGCGACTGGCTTTCCACGCAGATCACCGGGCGGGTGCCGAAGCCGGGGCGCATGGGCCTCGCCTACTTCGCGGACGAGGACGGGCGCATCGTGACCGAGATGTCGGTGATGACGCTGGGGGAGGCCCGCTTCCTCCTCATCACCGCCGCCGCCGCGCAGTGGCACGACCGCGACTGGCTCCTGGCCCATATCCCCGAGGGCGCGGGCTTCGGCGTCAAGGATGTCACGGCGGAATGGTCCTGCCAGATCCTCACGGGGCCACAGAGCCGGGCCATCCTCCAGGGGATCACGGACGCGGACCTGTCGCTCCCCTGGCTCTCCCATCAGGAGGCGACGGTCTCAGGGCGCCCCTGCCTCCTCGCCCGCGTGTCCTTCGCCGGCGAACTCGGCTGGGAGCTTCACACCCGCGTCACGGACACGCCGGCCGTCTTCGACGCCGTCATGGCGGCAGGCGCGCCTCATGGGCTGAGGCCGTTCGGCATGTGGGCGCTCGACTCGCTCCGGCTGGAGAAGGGCTACCGCGCTTGGAAGCAGGACCTGTCCACCGACTACACCGTCCTCGAAGGCGGCCTCGACCGCTTCATCGCTTGGGAGAAGCCCGCCTTCCGTGGCAAGGCCGCGCTGGAGCGCGAAAAGCAGCGCGGCGTGAGGAAGCGCTTCGTCACCCTCGCCATCGACGCGGATGGCTTCGACCCGCCTTACATGAGCACGCTCTGGCGGGACGGCGCGGTCGTGGGTGAGACGACCTCCGCCGGCTGGGGCTTCCGCGTCGGCGGCTGCGTGGCGTTGGGCATGCTCCGTGCCGACCTGACAAACCCTGGCACGAAGGTAGAGGTCGAGGTCTTCGGCACCCGCTATCCCGCCACCGTGCAGCCCGACGCGCCCGTGTGGGACCCGCGCAACGAAAGGATCCGGGCATGACCGATGTCCCCTCCCAGGCCCGTGCGGTCGTCATCGGGGGCGGCGTGTCCGGCTGCTCCGCCGCGTATCACCTCGCCAAGCTGGGCTGGGACGTGGTGCTGCTGGAGCGGCGCAAGCTCACCTCCGGCACGACGTGGCATGCGGCGGGCCTCGTGGGGCAGCTTCGCGGAAGCCGCAACATGACCCGCCTCGCCAAATATTCCGCCGACCTTTACGCGCGGCTGGAGGAGGAGACGGGCGTCGCCGCCGGCCTGCGCCGCTGCGGCTCGCTCTCGGTCGCTCTCACGCCCGACCGGCACCACGAACTGCTGCGTCAGGCCACGCTTGCCCGCGCCTTCGGCGTGGAGGTGCACGAGAAAACCGCCCAGGAGATCAAGGCCCTCTACCCGCATCTGGAGGTGTCGGACGTCGTGGGCGGCGTCCACCTGCCCGGCGACGGCCAGTGCGATCCGGCCAACATCGCGATGGCGCTGGCCAAGGGCGCGCGGATGCACGGGGCCAAGGTGATCGAGGGCGTGAAGGTCACGCGCGTCACCCAAGACGATGGCCGCGTGACCGGCGTGGAGTGGGAGGGGCTCGACGGCTCCTCGGGGACGATCCAGGCGGAGGCCGTGGTGAACTGCGGCGGCATGTGGGGCCGCGACCTCGCCGCGACTTCGGGCGTGACGCTCCCCCTCCACGCCGCCGAGCACTTCTACGTCGTGAGCGAGCCGATTCCCGGCCTCGAACGCCTGCCGGTCCTGCGCGTCCCGGACGAATGCGCCTACTACAAGGAGGACGCCGGCAAGATCATGGTCGGCGCCTTCGAGCCCGTGGCCAAGCCCTGGGGCATGTCCGGCATCCCCGAAAGCTTCGAGTTCGACGAGCTTCCCTTCGACATGGAGCACATGGAGCCCGTGCTGGAGAAGGCCATCTCCCGCATCCCCATGCTGGCCGATACGGGCTTCCGCACCCTGTTCAACGGCCCCGAAAGCTTCACCCCCGACGACCGCTACTACTTGGGCGAGGCGCCCGAGCTGAAAGGCTACTGGATCGCGGCGGGCTACAACTCCATCGGAATCGTGTCGTCGGGGGGCGCGGGCATGGCGCTCGCGCAATGGATGGAGGACGGGGAGCCGCCCTTCGATCTCTGGGACGTGGACATCCGCCGCGCCCAGCCCTTCCAGCGCAACCGCCGCTACCTGAGGGAGCGGGTGACGGAAACGCTGGGCCTCCTTTACGCCGATCACTACCCCTACCGGCAGGTCGCCACCGCGCGGGGCGTCCGCAAGTCGCCCGTCCACGACCGCCTTGCCGCCCGGGGCGCGGTGTTCGGGGAGGTCGCGGGCTGGGAGCGCGCGAACTGGTTCGCGAAGCCCGGGCAAGAGCGGGAGTACCGCTACTCCTGGGGCAAGCCGAACTGGTGGGCTAACCAGCGCGAGGAGCACATGGCCGTGCGCGAGCGCGTGGGCTTGTTCGACATGACCTCCTTCGGCAAGATCCGGGTGGAGGGGCGGGACGCCTGCGCCGTGCTGCAACGGCTCTGCGGCGCGGACGTGGACGTGCCCGAGGGGCGGATCGTCTACACCCAGATGCTCAACCGCCGCGGCGGGATCGAGGCCGACATCACGGTGACGCGCCTGACCGAGACGGCGTTCCTGATCGTCACGGCCGGGGCGCACCTCCAGCGCGACATGGCCTGGATCCGGCGCCATGTCGGCGACGCCTTCGCCGTTGTCACGGACGTGTCTGCGGGCGAGGCCGTCTTCGTCGTCATGGGCCCTGAGTCCCGCGACCTCCTCCGCTCCGTCACCCCCGACGACCTGTCGAACGCCGCCTTCCCCTATGGCACCGCGCGGGAGATCGAACTGGGCCTGGGCCTCGCCCGCGCGCACCGGGTCAGCTACGTGGGCGAGCTTGGCTGGGAGCTGTACGTTCCTATGGACCAGGCCCAGCACGCCTTCGACACGCTGACCGAGGCCGGGGGCGACAGGCTGCAACTCTGCGGCCTCCATGCCCTCGACTCCTGCCGGATGGAGAAGGCGTTCCGCCACTGGGGCCACGACATCACCGACGAGGATCACGTCCTGGAGGCGGGCCTGGGCTTCGCGGTCAGGACCGACAAAGGCGATTTCCTGGGCCGCGACGCCGTCCTGCGGAAGCACAACGAAGGCCTGTCGCGCCGCCTCCTCCAGTTCCGGCTGGAGGACCCCGAGCCGATCCTGTTCCACAACGAAGGAATCGTCCGGGACGGGGAAATCGTGGGCATCCTCACCTCCGGTGCCTATGGCCATGCCCTGGGCGGCGCGGTGGGGCTGGGCTACGTTCCCTGCGCGGGGGAGAGTCCCGCCCAACTGCTCGCCTCGCGCTACGAGATAGAGATCGCGGGCACGCGGGTGCCGGCCCAGGCTTCCTTGCGACCCATGTATGACCCCAAATCGGAACGGGTGCGGATGTGACAGACCAGACCGCCGACTTCGACCCCACGATCTGCGCCCCCAAGGCCCGCCGCGCGGGCCGCGCCGCCCGCCACGCGGAACGGGCTGCCCCCCTGGCCGAGAACCTCCGCCCCATCCGTCCGGGGCTGGAGGGCGGTCTCTACAAGCCCCTGTCCGACGAAGGCGTCGCCCGCATCCATCAGGCCGCCCTCGACGCGCTGGAGCAGGTGGGCCTCCAAAAGGCCCCGCCGTCGGGCGTGGAGA
Organism: uncultured Rubellimicrobium sp.; assembly: GCA_902805995.1. Taxonomy (GTDB): domain Bacteria; phylum Pseudomonadota; class Alphaproteobacteria; order Rhodobacterales; family Rhodobacteraceae; genus Rubellimicrobium. The sequence goes on along the minus strand of CADCUU010000040.1, from coordinate 4,495 downwards.
TCCTCACCGGCGCGGGCGCGATCCAGGGCGACGACGGGCGCATCCGCTTCCCCCGCGCGCTGGTGGAGGACATGCTCGCCAAGGCCGCGCGCGGCATCACTCTCCATGGCCGCGACACCCGGCACGACCTGCATCTCGAAGGGACCCGCGTCCATTTCGGCACTGCCGGGGCCGCCGTCCATGTCGTCGACGTGGAGCGGCGCGAATACCGGGACTCCACCTCCAGGGACCTTCACGAGGCGGCAAAGCTCGTGCAGGGGCTCGACAACGTCCACTTCTTCCAGCGCCCCATGGTCTGCCGGGACATCCCCGACAACCGGGAGATGGACCTCAACACGCTCTACGCCTCCTGCGCAGGGACGACGAAGCATGTGGGCACCAGCTTCACGGAGCCCGACTATGTCGCCTCCTGCCTGGAAATGCTCCACATGATCGCCGGGGGCGAGGACAAGTGGCGCGAGCGGCCCTTCGTGTCGAACTCCAACTGCTTCGTCGTGCCGCCCATGACCTTCGCGGAGGAGTCCTGCCGCACCATGGAGGCCTGCATCCGTGGGGGCATGCCCGTGCTGCTGCTGTCCGCGGGTCAGGCCGGGGCAACCGCGCCCGCCTCCATCGCCGCGGCCATCGTGCAGGCGGTGGCGGAATGCCTCGCGGGCGTCGTCTACGTCAACGCCATGGCGCCGGGCTTCCCGGCGGTCTTCGGCACCTGGCCCTTCGTGTCGGACCTCCGCACCGGGGCCATGTCCGGCGGCTCGGGCGAGCAGGCGCTGCTGACGGCGGGCTGCGCGCAGATGCACCGCTTCTACGGCCTGCCCGGAGGCGCCGCGGCGGGGATCGCGGATTCCAAGCTCCCCGACATGCAGGCGGGCTGGGAGCAGGGGATCTCCAACGTCCTCGCCGGGCTCTCGGGCCTCAACATGGTCTACGAGGCCGTGGGGATGCACGCCTCGCTCCTCGGCTTCTGCATGGAGTCGCTGGTCCTGGGCGACGACATGCTGGGGCAGGTCCTCCGCTGCGTGCGCGGCATCGAGGTGACGGAGGACGCCGTCTCCATGGAGGTGATCCGCCAGACCTGCCTCGGCGGGCCGGGCCATTACCTGGGGAGCGCCCAGACCCTTCAGCTCATGCAGACCGACTACGTCTACCCGGTTGTAGCCGACCGCATGAGCCCCAAGGAATGGAACGAGGTCGGTCGCCCGGACCTCCTCGTGCGCGCCATGACCCGCAAGGCGAGGCTCCTGGAGGAGTGGCAGCCGGTGATCGACCCCGCGACCGACCGCGCGATCCGCGAGAGGTTCCGCATCCATTTCTGACGGAGGGCAGGACGTGCTCGCACGCACCGCCCGACCCCGCACGGCGGAGGAGCCATCCGTTGCGCGCAGACCCCCTCGCGGTCAGCGCCCCTTCCAGACCGGGTCGCGCTTCTCCGTGAAGGCGCGAAACCCCTCCATCAGGTCCTCGCTTCCATAAAGCGCGTCCACGGTCGGCAACTGCCGCGTGGTGATGCGGTTCATCGCATCCTGGAACTTGGAGTCCTCCGCGTCGCGCACGACCTCCTTGATCGCGGCCATGACGAGGGGCGGACCGGAGGCGATCATGCGCGCCATCTCGCGGGCCTCATCCATCAGCGACGCCGCCGGGACGATCCGGTTCACGAGGCCCCAGCGATGCGCCTCCTCGGCGTCGATCCACCGCCCCGTGAGCAGCATCTCCATCGCGATGTGGTAGGGGATGCGCTTGGGGAGCTTGATGGAAGCCGCGTCGGCCACGGTGCCCGACCGGATCTCCGGCAGGGCAAAGGTCGCGTGCCCGGCGGCGAGGATGATGTCGCAGGACAGCGCCAGCTCCAGCCCGCCGCCGCAGCAGATGCCGTTGATGGCCGCGATGACGGGCTTGTTCATCCGCGGCAACTCCTGCAATCCGCCAAAGCCCCCCACGCCGTAGTCCCCGTCCACCGCGTCGCCCCCCGCCGCGGCCTTGAGGTCCCAGCCCGGGCAGAAGAACTTCCCTCCCGCCCCGGTGACGATGGCCACGCGCAGGTCGGGGTCGTCGCGGAAGGCGCGGAAGGTCTCTCCCATGAGGCGGGAAGTCGCGAGGTCGATGGCATTCGCCTTGGGCCGGTCGAGCGTGACCTCCAGGACATGGCCGTCGCGGCGGGTCTTGATGGGCCCGTTCAGGTTCGGGTCGGTCATGCGTCCTCCAGGCGGATCAGGGCGTCCACGGCCACGGCACCCGAAGGGCCGGCGATGAGCGGGTTCACATCGAGTTCGACAAGGCGGGACGCCTCGGCCTCGGCATAGCGGGCGATGGCCCCGATGGCGTCGAGCAGCGCGTCCATGTCGGCGCCGGGCCTGCCGCGAAAGCCGCGCAGCAGCGCCCCGATCCGAAGGCCCATGAGGGCGTCGCGGACCTGCTCGCGCGGGGTGGGCAGGACAATGGTGGTGGAGTCGCGCAGGATCTCGGCCTGGACCCCGCCCGCGCCGAGGGTGAGGGACAGAAGCCCTGTCGCGTCACGGGTCACACCGACCAGAAGCTCCGTCCCGGGCTCGACCATCTCCTCGGCGAGGAGACCGGTTCCGAGGGGAGCGAGTCGGATGGCGGCGGCGTGGAGGGCCTGTGTGTCCGCGAGGCCAAGGACGACGCCCCCGGCCTCGGACTTGTGGGCAAGCCCAAGGGCCTTGATCGCGACGGGAAAGCGAAGCGTTCCGGCGGCGGCCACGATCCCTTCAGCGTCCGTCGCCGTGACCGAGGCGGGGACGCGTAGTCCGCAGGCGGAGAGGGCGGCCTTGCCCTCGGCCTCGGAGAGGGTGACCGCCGTCCCAACCGCCCCGGCGTGGGCGAGCAACGCGGGCTCGGGCGAAGTGGCCAGCCGACCGGCCCGGATCGCGGCATCGATGGCGGCGAGGCCGTCGGCCATGCCGTGCAGGACGGTGACGCCGCCCGCCTCGAACTCGGCGGTCAGGTCTTCGCCGAGGGTCTCGGGCAGGGTCGCCAGCACCGCCGTCCGCGCGCCGGTCGCCTTGCGCGCGGCAAGGATCGCGTCAACGGCGCAGCGGTAGCCCGCCTGCGAGCAGCGGTCGGGCCGGGGCATGTCGAGGACGAAGACCCCAAGGTCGAAGCCGCCGCCCAGCACCGCGGAGAAGGTGGCCGTCATCCGCTCTGTGTCGCCCCAGATGAAGGTATGATAGTCCAGCGGGTTCGCGACCGTGACGATGGGCCCCAGGATGTCGCGTAGGTCTTGGCGCGTCGCGTCGGGGAAGGGCGCCCACTGGATCGCCGTGCCCTCGGCCCCGTCGGCCATGAGGCTCGCTTCCCCGCCGGAGCAGGAGACGGAGACGACCTTCGGCCCCGAAAGGGGGCCGCCGTGGTGGAGGAGCTTGAGCGTTTCTAGGAAGGCGCCAAGCGACGTGACCTCCACGCAGCCGCACCGCTGAAGGAAGGCCGAGGCGACCGTGGAGGCGCCCGCGAGCGAGGCGGTGTGCGACAGGGTCGCAAGCTGCGCCGCCGCCGACCGCCCGGCCTTGAGCACGACGACGGGCTTGCCCAGGGCGCGAGCCTCGGCCGCCATGGCCTCGAAGGCGCGGATGTCGCCGAAGCCTTCGACATGCATGCCCACCGTCGTCACGCGCGGGTCGCGGAGGGCGGCAGTGGCGAGGGCGGCAAGGCCCGTCTGCGCCTGGTTCCCCGCCATGAGGACATAGGCGATGGGCAAGCCGCGCGCCTGCATGGTCAGGTTGATGGCAACGTTGGACGACTGCCCGACGATGGCCACGCCGGAGGACACGGGGACCAGCCCATGCTGGTCGGGCCAGAGCGTCACCATATCGAGCGCGTTCAGGAACCCGTAGCAGTTGGGGCCGAGGATCGGCATTCCGCCTGCGGCCTCCACCAGCCGGTCCTGAAGGTCGGCGCCCGAGCCGTCCTCCGTTTCCTTAAAGCCCGCGGCGAAGCAGACCGCGCCGCCCGCGCCCATGCCGGATAGGGTGCGGACAACCTCCACGGACGCCTCGCGGTTCACGCCGATGAAGGCAGCGTCGGGGGCGGAGGGCAGATCCTCGATGGACCGCAGGCACGGGACGCCCGCGATCTCGCTTCGCTTGGGATGGATGGGCCAGATGTCGCCGGGGAAGCCCACTTTCCTCAGCTGGACGATGACGTTCTCGGCCCAGCCGCTGCCGAAAAGGGCGACGGACTTGGGGCGGAGGAGGCGGGCGAGGTCGCGGGCTGGGGGGCTCAGGTCGCGCATCGTCAGGCCCCGAGCGGGCGCAGGAGGGCGCGGCTGATGATGTGGCGCTGGATCTCGCTCGTACCTTCCCAGATCCGTTCCACCCGGGCGTCGCGCCAGATGCGCTCTAAGGGGAGTTCCTCCATCAGGCCCATGCCGCCGTGGATCTGGATGGCCTCGTCGGCGACCATGGCCAGCATCTCGGTCGCCTTGAGCTTGGCCATGGCCATGTCGGCGTCCGTCGCGGTGCCCTGGTCGAACCTCCAGCCC
>CADCUU010000039.1 GCA_902805995.1 uncultured Rubellimicrobium sp. | reverse complement strand
ACCCTCTTTCTTGAGGTTTTTCCAAGGCTCATACATCGAGCCGACGAGCTGGATGATGATGGAGGCCGAGATGTAGGGCATGATGCCCAGGGCAAAGATGCCCATACGGCTCAGGGCGCCCCCGGTGAACATGGACAGGATGCCGCCGATCCCGGCGCCGGCCTGCTCCATGAAGTCCCGCAAGGCGGCGCCATCGATTCCCGGGACAGGGATATAGGTCCCAAGCCGGTAGATGATCAGCAGGCCGATCGTGTAAAGAATGCGCTGCTTGAGCTCGGTGGCCTTGCCGAAGGCCGCCCAGCTCAGGTTGGAGGCCATCTGTTCCGCTGCGGACGCCATCGTGTTCTCCGTGAAGCAAGAGCGCCGCCGACCGGGTTACGGGCGACGGCGCGTCAGGACCCTATCCGAGTTGGACAGGCGTTACGAGAGGGCTTGCGCCCTGCCTCACGCCGCGGTGTCCGCAGCAGCCGCCACCTGGGCGACCTTGATGGTTCCGCCAGCAGCTTCGATCGCCGCGACAGCACCGGCCGAAGCGCCGGTCACCTCGAGGTTCACCGCGGACTTGATCTCACCCTTCGCGAGGACACGGATACCGTCGCGCGACCGGCGCAGGACGCCGGACTGGACGAGTACATCCTCGGTGATCGGCTGAGCGACATCGATACGGCCCATGTCGATGAACTTCTGGATGAGGCCCAGGTTCACGACCTCATACTCCTTGCGGTTCGGCTTGTTGAAGCCGCGCTTGGGGAGACGCATGTAGAGCGGCATCTGGCCGCCCTCGTAGCCGCCGATGGCCACGCCGGAGCGCGAGGTCTGGCCCTTGATGCCGCGGCCGGCAGTCTTACCGACGCCCGAGCCCGGGCCACGGCCGACGCGGACCTTCTTCTTGGTTGCGCCGGGATTGTCGCGCAGTTCATGTAGTTTCATGTCGCTTCTCCTTTGGCCGGAACTGCGCCCCCAAGCGACCGAGGGCGCAAACACGGCATAAGATGGGAAAGAGCCCGCGAACGGGCATCGGCGGCGTATAGACTGGCGGCGGACGTCTGGCAAGCCCGGCCCAAGCGCGAATACCCCTTCGACTGACCAGAGAACAGCGCCCCCTCCTCCGCAGCCACTCAACTATCGGAGGTCGGCGCCGGGCCAGCATGGAATATCTGAAGCGGCCACTCGGCCCAGCTCAAAGCGGAATTCCAGACGGGCCCCCTGACTCGTCAGCGGGCCAGCAGTGCACCATCTGCACCATTCACTCGAGCGTAGAAGGTGACCACGCCACACCAGCAAGCACGAAGTCGGCCGGTCCCACCGCTAAGCTTCCTATTAGCGCCTTCTACGCCCCGGCTGGCACTTGCACGCCATTCACGTTGCTCAAATGGGCTGGCTCCAAAACGAAACACCCCGGCCGATTAGGCCGGGGTGCAATCGTGTCTGCCGAAGCGAGTGGGGCAATTTACTCGCCACGCTCCTCGACGATCCGCACCAGGTGCGGGATCGCGTTCACCATGCCGCGCACCGAAGGGGTATCCTCCAGCTCGCGGGTCTTGTGCATCTTGTTGAGCCCGAGCCCGATCAGCGTCTGGCGCTGAACGTCCGGCCGGCGCGAGGGGGACGCGATCTGCTTGACGACGATGGTCTTCGCCATGGGATCAGGCCTCCGCCGCTTCGGGCTGCTGCGCGGCGTCCGGCGCACGGAGGATCTCCGCAACCTTCTTGCCACGACGCTGCGCCACCGACCGGGGCGACGATTCCTTGGTCAGGCCGTCGATGGTCGCGCGGATCATGTTGTAGGGGTTCGTCGAGCCGAGGGACTTGGACACGACGTCCTGCAATCCCAGCATCTCGAAGACGGCGCGCATCGGGCCACCCGCGATGATCCCGGTACCCGGGACAGCGGTGCGGATCACGACGCGACCGGCGCCGTGACGCCCTTCAATGTCGTGATGCACAGTCCGGCCTTCCCGAAGGGGAACGCGGATCATGCTGCGCTTGGCCTGCTCGGTCGCCTTGCGGATGGCTTCCGGCACTTCCTTGGCCTTGCCCTTGCCGAAGCCGACGCGGCCCTTCTGGTCACCCACTACCACGAGAGCGGCAAAGCCGAAGCGCTTGCCCCCCTTTACGGTCTTGGAGACCCGGTTGATCGCGACGAGGCGATCGGCGAACTCGGGGGCCGCATCCTCGCGGTCCCGACGGTCGCGGCGTTGTTCACGTTCTGCCATGATGCCTCTCAGATCGTCAGGCCGTTTTCACGGGCCGCGTCGGCAAGAGCCTTGATCTTGCCATGGAAGAGGAAGCCACCCCGGTCGAAATAGGCCTCCGTGACGCCGGCCGCTTTGGCCCGCTCCGCGATGGTCGCGCCGATCTTGGCAGCGGCCTCGACGTTGTTCTTCCCAACCAGGCCCAGATCCTTCTCGAGCGTCGAGGCGGCCGCGAGGGTCACGCCGCGAAGGTCGTCGATGAGCTGAACCGAGATGTTCTTGTTCGAGCGGTGGACGGAAAGCCGGAGCTTCCCGCCGTTGACCGCCTTGAGCTTGTTCCGAACGCGCATCCGGCGCTTCTGGAACAGCTCGAGCTTCGTGCTGGCCATGATGTGCGTTCCTTACTTCTTCTTGCCTTCCTTGCGGAAGATGAACTCGTCCTTGTAGCGGATGCCCTTGCCCTTGTAGGGCTCGGGAGCGCGCCATTCGCGGATCTCGGCCGCGACCTGGCCCACCTGCTGCGGGTCGATCCCTTCCACAACGATGACGTCGTTACGAGCGGACGGCGCCGTGAGCTTGATCCCCGCAGGCGGCTCGTAGGTCACGTCGTGGCTGTAGCCGAGCGCGAGCTTGAGCGAGTTGCCCTGCATCGTGGCGCGGTAACCCACGCCGGTGATGTTGAGCTCCTTGCGGAATCCCTGGCTCACGCCGGTGACCAGGTTCTCCACCATGGAGCGCGACATGCCCCACTGCTGGCGAGCGCGCTTGGACAGGCCGCGCGGCTGCACGGAGACGGCGCCCGCCTCCTGCGTGAGCGTAACGTCGTCCGTGGCCTTGAAGGAAAGGGTACCCTTGGGACCCTTCACTTCGATCGTCTGGCCGCTGATGCTCGCCGTGACGCCGGCGGGCAGCGGAACGGGCTTCTTGCCGATACGAGACATTGCGCCCTCCTCAGAACACGGTGCAGAGCACTTCGCCGCCAACATTGGCAGCGCGCGCATGTGCGTCGGACATCACGCCCTTCGGCGTAGAAACGATGGAGACGCCAAGGCCCTGACGGACCTGCGGCAGCTCCTTGACGCCCGAATACACCCGACGACCGGGCTTGGAGACGCGCTTGATCTCACGGATCACGGGCGTGCCTTCATAGTACTTGAGCTCGATGCGCAGCTCGGGATGGCCAGCTGCGCTGGTGACCTGCTCGTAACCGCGGATGTAGCCTTCGGCCTGAAGCACGTCGAGCACGCGGGCCCGAAGCTTAGAGGCGGGGGTCAGCACGTGGCCCTTTCCGCGCCCTTGGGCGTTGCGGATGCGGGTCAGCATATCGCCGATCGGATCGTTCATCATGCCCTCCTCACCAGCTCGACTTGACCAGGCCAGGGATCTCGCCGTTCGAGCCAAGCTCGCGCAGCATGATCCGGCTGATCTTCATCTTGCGATACACCGCACGGGGACGACCCGTGAGCTGGCAGCGATTGCGCAGCCGGGTGGCCGACGAGTTGCGCGGCAGTTCCGCGAGCTTGAGCGCGGCCTTGAAGCGTTCCTCAACGGTGACCGCCTTGTCGTTGGCGACGGCCTTCAGCGCGGCGCGACGGGCGGCGAACTGGTCGACCAGCTTCTGCCGCTTGCGCTCGCGCTCGATCATGGATTTTTTGGCCATGGGTTTCTCTCCTCCAAGGCTTCAGCTGTTGAAGGGCATGTTGAAGTGCTTCAACAGCGCCTTGGCTTCCGCGTCGGTCTCCGCGGTGGTGCAGATGACAATGTCCATGCCCCAGACCTCATCAACCTTGTCGAAGTTGATCTCGGGGAAGACGATATGCTCCTTGAGACCAAAGGCATAGTTGCCGCGGCCGTCGAAGCTCGTGCCCTTCACGCCGCGGAAGTCGCGGATGCGGGGCATCGCCACGGTCACGACACGGTCGAGGAACTCGTACATCCGGTCGCCGCGAAGCGTGACCATCGTGCCGAGCGGCATCTCCTCACGCACCCGGAAGCCGGCGATCGACTTCTTGGCTTTCGTGACGACGGCGCGCTGGCCGGCGATCGTAGACAAGTCCTCCTGGGCGGACTTGACCTTCTTGGAGTCGCGAACGGCTTCGGACCCAGCCCCGATGTTCAGCACGATCTTCTCGAGCTTCGGGATCTGCATGTCGTTCTTGTAGCCGAACTCTTCCTTCAGCGCCGCACGGATGCGGGCCTTGTAGTCGGCCTTGAGGCGCGGGGTATAGATGGCGGCGTCAAGCATCAGATCACGTCCCCCGTGGTCTTGGCATAGCGGACCTTGGTGCCGTCCTCGGCGAAGCGGAAGCCTACGCGGGTGGCTTTCCCGTTCGCGTCGATGAGGGCCAGGTTCGACAGGTCGATCGGCAGTGCCTTGGAAATCCGGCCACCCTGCTGCGACTGCGACTGCTTCACATGGCGAATCGCCATATTGACGCCCCCGACGACAGCGCGACCTTCCTTCGGAAGCACGGTCTCGACTTCGCCCTGCTTGCCCTTGTCGCGGCCCGAAAGCACGACGACCTTGTCACCCTTGCGGATCTTGGCAGCCATCAGAGCACCTCCGGCGCGAGCGAGATGATCTTCATAAAGTTCTTGGCGCGCAGTTCGCGGACAACCGGCCCGAAGATACGGGTCCCGACCGGCTCGCCCTGGTTGTTCAGGATGACGGCGGCGTTGCGGTCGAAGCGGATGGTTGTTCCATCGTCGCGACGAACTTCCTTGGCGGTCCGAACGACTACAGCCTTGCGGACGTCGCCCTTCTTCACGCGACCCCGAGGGATCGCTTCCTTGACGGAGACGACGATGATGTCGCCCACCGACGCATAGCGCCGATGCGAGCCGCCGAGGACCTTGATGCACTGAACCCGGCGGGCGCCGGAGTTGTCAGCGACATCCAGATTGGTCTGCATCTGGATCATGTGGTTTCTCCCGACCTGTGGGGGGGCTTAGCCCTGGTCCCCAGGGTTTCGTTCAAACCGGAAGGTCTCACTGGGCCTGATCGGCCGTGAGGACCTCCCAGCGCTTGCTCGCGGATTTCGGCGCGCATTCGATGATGCGGACGCTGTCACCCGTCTTGAACAGGTTCTGCTCATCGTGAGCCCGGTACTTCTTGGTCGACCGGATCGTCTTCTTGAGGATCGGGTGCGTGAACCGGCGCTCGACGCGGACCGTGACGGTCTTGTCGTTCTTGTCGGAGGTCACGACGCCCTGAAGGATGCGCTTGGGCATGGAACTCAGGCCTCTTGCGCGGCCGAGGCCGCCTTTTCGTTGAGGATCGTCATGACGCGGGCGGCTTCCCGACGGGCGGCACGCATCCGCGACGTGTTGTCGAGCTGACCGGTCGCTTGCTGGAAGCGCAGGTTGAAGCTCTCTTTCTTGAGGTTCGCCAGCTGGTCGCGCAGCTGATCGGGCGTCTGCCCGCGAAGATCCTTGGCGTTCATCGCCGTTCGTCCTTTCGTCAACATCACCGGAGAGCCCCAAGCCCAATGGGCTAGGTTACCCTGAGTCCCGGTGGAGGGAGTGAGCGCGCCGGATACAGCCAAGGGAACCCGGAGGCAAGCACTAATCGTGCCCCTGCGTCCGTTCGTCCCGGCCTGGCGCGTTGCTCCCCCTCCGGAATAAAAGAACCCCGGCCGAGTCTGGCCAGGGTTCCCTGCGGGGGTCCGCCCGCGGAAGCCGCGGGCGGGTGTCTTACCAGTCCTCGCGGACGATGGTGCGGGTCTTGACCGGAAGCTTCATGGCGGCCAGGCGAAGCCCTTCCCGGGCGACCTCCTCGGGCACGCCGTCGACCTCGAACATGATTCGGCCAGGCTTGACGCGGCAGGCCCAGAAGTCGACCGAGCCCTTGCCCTTACCCATCCGCACTTCGATGGGCTTGGAGGTGACCGGCACATCCGGGAAGATCCGGATCCAGACACGACCCTGACGCTTCATGTGACGCGTCAGAGCGCGGCGAGCCGCCTCGATCTGACGGGCGGTGACCCGCTCGGGCTCCGTGGCCTTGAGGCCGTAGGTGCCGAAGTTGAGGTCCGAGCCGCCCTTGGCGTCGCCATGGATGCGACCCTTGTGGAGCTTGCGGAATTTGGTGCGCTTCGGTTGAAGCATTCTATCTCACTCCTTACCGGTCGCGATCGCGACGCTCGGGGCGGGCCCCACGGGGAGCAGGGACGTCCTGCAGCTCAGCGGCCTTGCGGTCGCGGGCCTGCGGGTCGTGCTCCATGATCTCGCCCTTGAAGATCCAGACCTTGATCCCGATGATGCCATAGGGGGTCGTCGCCTCGGAGAGGGCGTAGTCGATGTCGGCGCGAAGGGTGTGCAGGGGCACGCGGCCCTCGCGATACCACTCGGTGCGCGCAATCTCGGCGCCGCCGAGGCGGCCAGCGACGTTCACGCGGATGCCCAGGGCACCCATGCGCATCGCGTTCTGCACGGCACGCTTCATCGCGCGACGGAAGGACACGCGGCGCTCGAGCTGCTGGGCGATGCTCTCGCCGACCAGGGCCGAGTCGAGCTCGGGCTTGCGGACCTCGACGATGTTGAGGTGCAATTCCGACTTGGTCAGCGCCGCAAGCTTCTTGCGGAGCGTCTCGATGTCGGCGCCCTTCTTGCCGATGATGACGCCGGGGCGCGCGGCATGGATCGTGACGCGGCACTTGCGGTGCGGACGCTCGATGATGACGCGGCTGATGCCGGCCGCCTTGGCCTCCTTCTTGACGAAGTCCTTGATTCGGACGTCCTCAAGCAGGAGATCGCCATAGTCCTTGCTGTTGGCGAACCACCGGCTGTCCCAGGTGCGGTTCACCTGGAGACGCATGCCGACGGGATTGACCTTGTTGCCCATCAGGCTTGCTCCCCCTGGACGGCGTCGATCTGACGCACGGTGATGGTGAGTTCCGAGAACGGCTTCATGATCTTGCCGAACCGGCCACGGGCGCGGGGACGACCGCGCTTCATGACCAGGTTCTTGCCGACCCAGGCCTCGGCCACGACGAGGCTGTCCACGTCGAGGTTGTGGTTGTTCTCAGCGTTGGCGATGGCCGACTGCAGGCACTTCTTGACGTCGCCAGCAATGCGCTTGTGCGAGAACGTGAGATCGGCAAGCGCCTTCTCGACCTTCTTGCCGCGGATCATGGCGGCCACGAGGTTGAGCTTCTGCGGGCTGGTCCGAAGCATCTTCGACTTCGCCTGCGCCTCGTTGTCCGCCACGCGGCGCGGATTTTTCTCCTGTGCCATGTGGCTTACTTCCTCTTGGCTTTCTTGTCGGCGGCATGGCCGTAATAGGTGCGGGTCGGCGAGTACTCACCGAATTTCTGGCCGATCATTTCCTCGGTCACGTTGACCGGGATGTGCTTCTTGCCGTTGTAGACCCCGAAGGTGAGGCCCACGAACTGCGGCAGGATGGTCGAGCGGCGCGACCAGATTTTGATAACTTCGTTCCGACCCGTACCCCGAGCAGCTTCCGCCTTCTTGAGGACGTAGGCGTCGACGAACGGACCCTTCCAAACAGAGCGACCCATGGATCAGCGGCCTTTCTTCGCGTGGCGCGAGCGGACGATGAGCCGTTGCGACGCCTTGTTGGGATTGCGGGTGCGGTTGCCCTTGGTGCCCTTGCCCCACGGGGTGACCGGGTGCCGGCCGCCCGAGGTACGGCCTTCGCCGCCGCCATGCGGGTGGTCGATCGGGTTCATGGACACGCCACGCACCGTCGGACGGATGCCGAGGTGACGGTTCCGGCCCGCCTTACCCATGTTCTGGTTGGAGTTGTCGGGGTTCGACACGGCACCGATCGTGGCCATGCACTCCTGACGCACCATCCGCAGTTCCCCCGACGACAGGCGAAGCTGGGCGTAGCCGCCATCGCGACCGACGAACTGGGCGTAGGTTCCGGCGGCGCGGGCAATCTGCCCACCCTTGCCGGCCTTCATCTCGACGTTGTGGACGATCGTGCCGATCGGCATGCCCGAGAAGGGCATCGCGTTGCCGGGCTTAACGTCCGTCTTCGCGCCGGCCACAACGGTGTCCCCGACGGCTAGACGCTGGGGCGCAAGGATGTAGGCCTGCTCGCCGTCCTGATAGCGGATCAGCGCAATGAACGCGGTGCGGTTGGGATCGTACTCGATCCGCTCCACGGTCGCGGGAACGTCGAACTTGCGACGCTTGAAATCGACGACGCGGTAGAGGCGCTTGGCGCCGCCACCCTTGTGCCACATCGTGATCCGCCCGGTGTTGTTCCGGCCGCCGGTCTTGTGCAGACCTTCGGTGAGCGCCTTGACGGGGCGCCCCTTCCAGAGCTCCGAACGGTCGATCAGAACCAGCCCACGCTGGCCAGGCGTCGTCGGCTTATACGACTTCAGTGCCATGCTTTCTGTCTTCCGTCTGCTTGTGCCGCGACCTAGAGGCCGGGCTTATTTGTGAAGGGCCCCGAAGGTCCCCAAGAGGAAAAAGACGAGGCCCCGGGGTTTGCCCGGGGCCGGTCTGGCGAGGCTCTTAGGCGAGCCCGGTGGAGACGTCAATGCTGTGGCCCTCTTCGAGGGTCACATACGCCTTCTTCACGTCGTTGCGCACGCCGGGGCGTCCCCGGAAGCGCTTCTG
>CADCUU010000038.1 GCA_902805995.1 uncultured Rubellimicrobium sp. | reverse complement strand
GACCGGCTTCGCGAAGAGGCGCCGATCTTGTTGATAGAGCATGACATGGACGCGGTCTTTGCACTCGCGGATCGGATCAGCGTGCTCTGCTACGGCGAGGTCATTGCGACTGGTACCGCCTCGGAAATCCGCCGCGACGCTCGCGTCCGCGAAGCTTATCTCGGGGATGATGCGGAATGAGCCTACTTTTGCTTGAGAACATTCAGGTCTCCTACGGACTGAGCCAAGTGCTTTTCGGTGTCTCGCTGACACTCGCGCCCGGCGAGGTCGTAGCGTTGATGGGCCGCAACGGAATGGGAAAGACCACCACGGTGCGCGCAATCTGCCGCCTGATCGGCCTTAGAGGTGGCACGATCCGCTTGGATGGGGCGGACATCGGACGCTGGCCACCGCACCGGGTGGCGCGAGCTGGGGTCGGACTCGTGCCCGAAGGTCGACGCTGCTTCGCGCCCCTGACGGTTCACGAGAACCTCCTCGCTGCGGCGCGGCCTGGGGAGTGGACGCTGGAGCGCGTCACTGCACTCTTCCCGCGCCTTGGGGAGCGCATGTCCCAGCGTGCTGCCTCTCTCTCGGGTGGCGAGCAGCAGATGCTGGCCATCGGCAGAGCGCTGATGACCAATCCGCGGCTCCTCCTCCTCGACGAGGCGACCGAGGGACTCGCGCCGGTGGTTCGGCAAGAGATCTGGGCCGCCCTCCGCCAGCTCAGGACAGAGACGGGGCTGGCCATCCTCCTCGTCGACAAGTCGTTGCGCGAGCTGGCCACCGTGGCCGACCGGGCCGTGTTGATCGAGCGTGGAACCACCATTTGGTCGGGGCCTTTCTCGGATTTATCCGCCGAGACCCGCGAGCGCCACCTGGGTGTCTAATTCCGGGCCGCAATGAACTGAACCACGTCCAACTCTAAGGACCCATCGTCGACGCAACGGGCCAATGTGCCTCCTGCTGATCTCGGCCGCGATCACGGTCATGAATTCCCACCATCGGAAACGCAACCTCTCGTGGCTCATTTCAGTCCCGCGCTCCTGCGGGAGTTTTGGCTTGGATTCGGAGGACGAGAAGCCGAACAAGCAATAATTGCGAAGCGGATCAGCTTGATTGAGGTCTTGAAGCAACGGAATGGGCAATACCCTGTCATGCAAGAAGGCTCGGCCACATCCTTGCCTGGTTCAAGACGGGTTCCTCGGACACCACCCGAGGCTTCACTCAAGTAGATCATTCTGACAATGCCACGCGGGGCGGTTCTCCCCAAGGGGACCGGGCGGGATTGACCCACCCGGCCAAGGGTTCAGCCCTGAGCGGAGGTCGGGACCGGGCCGGGGGTGACGGTCACGCTGTCGGCAGCCGGGGCCACGCCGAACCATTTCTCATAAAGCTGGGCCATGGTGCCATCAGCCTTCATATCGGAGATGGCTTGATTCACCTCCTCCAAGATGGGGCTGTCCTTAGGCATCATGATGGCGAAGAGCTCGCCCGTCTCGATGGTCGCGCCGACCTCCATGCCCGTCATCTGCTGGCTAAAGGCGTAGCGGATGCCGACCTCGTCGTTGATGACAGCGTCGATGCGGCCGTTCTGCAGGTCAGTCAACATATTGGCAAGCGTGTCATAGCCACGCAGCTCTGCATAGCCGATCTCGGCCTCGCGCTCCTTCAAGTAGGCCTCGCCGAAGGAAGTAGCGATGGCGCCAATCGTCTTGCCGTTCAGGTCGTCAAGACCGTCATAGCCCGCGCCTGCTGGCATCCCAATGCCCAGCGCGCCCGAGACATAAGGCTGGGTGAAGCTCTGCTCGGCCAAGCGCTCGTCGGTGATGGTGAGCGAGGAGATCACCATGTCGGCGCGGCCTGAGGATGTCGCCACGAAGAGGGCGCGGAAGTCGTAGGGCGAGATCTCGACCGGGCGGTTCAGGCGCTTGCCGATCTCATTGACGATGTCGACCTCGAAGCCTTCGAAAGTGCCTTCCGCAGTCTGATTCTGCCAAGGTGGGTTCGCCGGGTAGGAGCCGACGCGCAGCGCCTCCTGCGCGACGGCCGTAGTGGCCGTCAGGGAGGCGAGGCCCAGGGCAAGGCCCATGGCGAGGCGTCTGGTGAAGTTCATGATGGGTCTCCTGTTGGATTGGTCGCCGGTCTTGCGCCGGAACTATGAATCGAGGTTGGCACGGAGCGCGGGGGGAGAGCCAGACATATACGACGCCCGGGTGCCGTGTTGCGCGATCGAGAAGGGGCGAACAGTAAGCCTTAACAGAAGGTTAACTCCCACTACACACGGGCAGGCCATTCAAGGCTCAGGCGCCATTTCGCGGAGCAACCCTGCGAGCCGTTCCAGCCCAGTCGCGAGGTTTGTGCCGCTGTCGCCGCCCACGCCCAGACGGATGTGCTGCTGCTCGCCATAGGCGGAGCCGGGGAGCAGGAAGGTCCGGTAGGGTGGCGCCAGGAGGCGGCGGGCGAAGTCCTCTCCGTTCAGCCCTTCGGGCAGGCGGGCGAGTCCGATGAGCCCAGCCCGGGGCACCCGCCAGGAGAGGCCCGGAGTCGCCTCGACGAAGGCGTCGAGGCGGGCGAGGTTGGCGCGGCCCTGCGCGCGGGCGCGGTCGAGAGCAGGGACCAGCCGTTCGGGGCGAAGCGCGATCTCGGCTAAGTGCTCGCCGAGGACGTTCATAATCTCGCTCGAGTTCTCACGCAGGATCACGGCGTCCATAACGAGGCCCGGGTCGCGGCAAATGAGCCAGCCAGTGCGCAGGCCCTGAAGGCCCAGCGCCTTGGAGACGCTGCCGGTCGTGATTCCCTTCTCGTAGAGACCGGCAATGGAGGGCGCGCGGGGCTCGTCCCATTCGAGGCCCGCATATACCTCGTCCACGAGGAGCCAAGCCCCGGCGCGGCGGGCAATGCCGACGCATTCCGTGAGGTCCTCGGGCGAGAGCAGCTGGCCCGTGGGGTTGTTAGGGTTGGTAAGGAAGATCATCCGCGTTCCGGGCGTCGCGGCTTCGGCCAGGCGGTCGAGGGGAAGGCGCCAGCCCTCCTCCTCGTGGCGCCTCACCGTCACGATCTCGGCGCCAATGGCGGTCCCCAAGACCTCGGCCTGGGGCCAGCCCGGCTGCTCGATCACCAGGCGGTCGCCCGGCTGCAAGAGTTGCATGATCGCGAGGTAGTTCGCCTCGGCCGCCCCGGCGGTGACGAGCACATCATCGGCAGCGCATTTTCCGTCGAGACCGGCCTGAGCGAGGATGCGGGCGCGCAGCTCGGGCAGGCCGCGGAAGGAGCGGCCGTTCCAGTCGAGCGAAAGATTCGGATCGAGGTCGGCAAGGAAGTCGCCGAGCCGGGGGCTTTGGGATAGGGAAAAACCGACGATGGCTTCGGGCGACTGCTCGGTGGTCTCGAGCAGGTAGTCGAAGAGCTTGTGAATCCTGACTTTCATGGTCAACCTGTCGGAACGGCGACAGCCAGGGGGGCCGCGCGGTGGATGATCTGAACCTTCTGGCGGGGCGTCCCAAGCGCCTCTACGTGCTCGATTTCGGCTTCTTCCGGGTGCATGCGGGGCCGCGCGACATCGGGATCGTGGGCTTCCTGATCGTCACGGACAAGGGCGAGACGCTGCTGGTGGACAGCGGCTTCCCGGCCAAATACGCGGCGGACCCGGAGGGTGCCACCGCAGAGGATGGGCTCGGGACCTTCGGCAAGGTTCTGTCGCTCACGCCCGAGAACCTGCCGGAGGCGCAGTTGGCCCGCGCAGGGGTACGGCCAGAGGAGGTCGACTTTTTCCTCCTCACCCACAGCCATATCGACCATCTGGGCGGGCTCTTCGACTTCCCGCAGGCGCCGCTTCTGGTAGCAGAGCGCGAGAGGGCCCTGCCCCGGCCGCTCTACTGGTCCGGCGGACAGCCCTGGGATTGGCCGGAGCGCGAGACGATCCGGCTGGGCGGAGACGCCCGGCTCGGGCCGGGCTGCGAGGTTCTGCAGGTCCCGGGTCACGCGCCCGGCCAACTCGCGCTCGTGCTGGAGCTGCCGCGGACTGGGACGGTTGTGCTCACGAGCGACGCAATCTCACGCGCCGCGGAGGTGGACGAGAAGTTCGATACTGCGCCCGACCCGGAGCTTGCGCTGAACAGCGCGCAGCGGCTCCTGCGGATCGCGGAGGAGCGGGACGCCTTCGTCATCTACGGCCACGGGCCCGAGCAATGGCCGACGCTCCGGAAGGCGCCGGAGTTCTACGACTAGCGGACATCGCGGCCCTGATTGAGGATCAGGACGTTGCCGCTGGAGATGTCGCCCGCGGGCGAGACGAGGAAGGAAACCCAAGCCGCGATCTCCTCGGGCTGCATGGCGCGGCCATGGGGCATCTGGGCGATGGCACGGTCGAGCACCTCCTGCGTGAGCACGCCGAAGAGCGGCGTCTCGGTCATCGCGGGGGCGATGGAGTTCACGGCGATTTTGTGGCGCGCGTAGCGGCGGGCGAGGTCCTTGGTCAGGTTGTCCATGGCGGCCTTGGAGGCCCGATAGTGCGGCGGATCGAAGACGTCAAAGTTGTAGGCGCCATTTGAGGAGATGTTGACGATCTTCTTGACGCCTTCGCGGTGGAGCATCCGGGGCACGGCCGCCTGGCAGCAGTGGAAGGCGGAGTAGAAGTTCACCTGCATCTGGCTGTCGAATTCCTCGGCTGGAATATCGGGGAAATCCGACATGAAGCAGGTACCGGCGTTGTTCACAAGCACGTCGAGGCCGCCGCAGGCCGAGTCGATGCGCTCGAAGGCCTGGGTCACTTGGTCGGGCTTGGTGAGGTCCACGGGACACGGCAGGAAGCGGTCGCCCTGCTCCTTTGCCATGGCGTCGAGCTTGGCCCCGTCGAGGTCGAGGCCCGCGACGCGAAGGCCGTCAGCCAGGAGCCTCGCCACGATGGCCCGGCCCATCCCTCCAGCGGCGCCAGTCACGGCGGCGATCCTATCCTGCATGTCATCTCTCCTTCTGTTGCCCGTCGGGCGTCGGTCGTCCTGGGCACGTCAGGCCGGCAGGATCTCGAGCGCGACCCCCTGGCCCACGCCAACGCAGAGCGTGGCGAGCGCCACGTCGCCGCCCTCCTCCGCAAGACGCCGAGCGGCGGCCGCAGCGATGCGTGCGCCGGACATGCCGAGCGGATGCCCCAGCGCAATGCCGCCGCCACGGGCGTTTACTCGTGGGTCGTCGTCCGGAATGCCCCAAGCGCGCAGACAGGCCAGAACCTGCGCGGCGAAGGCCTCGTTGATCTCGACCACGGCACAATCGCGGGGATGCCGGCAACCACGGGCGGTGAGCCGCTCGACAGCGGCGACCGGGCCAACGCCCATATGCGAGGGCGCGACCGCCCCGGCCGCTGATCGGCCAATTCGCGCGAAGGGGGTGAGGTTGTTGCGCCGAACGCCCTCCGCAGAGGCGAGGAGGAGCGCCGCGGCACCGTCGTTCACGCCCGCTGCGTTGCCCGCGGTCACTGTGCCACCCTCGCGGAAGGCGGGCCGGAGGTTGGTGAGCTTTTCGAGGCTGGTGGCACGGGGATGCTCGTCGATCTCGACCACGCCGCCGGCCTTGCCGGGGAAGGTTACGGGCAGGATGTCGGCGCCGTGCCAGTCGGCATCGTAGCGGGTCTGGGAGCGCAGTGCATAAGCGTCCTGGTCGGCGCGTGGGATCTGGTGGTCGCGGGCGACGTTCTCGGCCGTCTCCCCCATGCTCTCAGTGCCGTAGGCCCGCGCGATCCGGTCGTTGACGAAGCGCCAGCCAATGGTGGTGTCGTAGACCTCAGGACTTCGCCCAAAGGCGGTTTCAGACTTGGGCAGGACGAAGGGCGCGCGGGTCATGCTTTCGACGCCTCCGGCAATGATTACGTCGGCCCCGTCGCGGATGGCACGGGCGCCCAGGATCACCGCGTCTAGACCCGAAGCGCAAAGGCGGTTCACTGTGAAAGCCGGGACCTCCTCGCCCAAGCGGGACAGGAGCACCGCCATGCGGGCGACGTTACGGTTGTCCTCACCTGCCTGGTTGGCGCAGCCCAGTATGACCTCGTCGACCCGAAGGTCCGGGCAGAGATCGAGGAGGCCGTCGATCACCAGCGCCGCCATGTCGTCAGGGCGAACTTTGGCCAAGGCCCCGCCGTAGCGCCCGATGGGGGTGCGGCGGCTCGCGCAGAGGAAGACGTCCGTCATTGGGCCTCCGTCAGGATGGGGGCAGGAGCGTAGCGGCCCTTGAGATACGGGGGGGCGGCGGCCTCGAGCGCGCCCAGCAACGCGTGGAGCGGTCCGGCGCCGCGGGCGGACAGGATATCGAAGGGGCCATGGGGAAAGCTCAGGCCCAAGCGGATTGCCTCGTTGATACCTTCGGCTGTGACGCCGCCTTCGGAGAGGAACCAGCCGGCCTCGTTAACGAGCGTGGCCTCTATCCGGGCCACGATTCGCTCCGCATCCCTTGGCGGCTGCCCGGGCAACTCAGGGAACAGAAAACCCCGCCCGGACTTGCGCCCGAGCCGGCCCTCCGCCACGGCGGCCTCCTGTGCCGCGAAGACGTGGTAACGAGGATGGCGGCCTGTCGCCTCATGCACGGAGCGGGTGGCTACAAGGTTGATGTCGGCCCCGATCAAGTCAATGAGTGAGAAGGGCCCGATCCGGTAGCCCGCAGAGAGCACCGCGGCGTCGATTTCAGCGGCGTTGCGTCCCTCCTCCAGCAGCGCCAGAGCCTCGCCGTAGAAGGGGCGCGCGGTGCGGTTGACGATGAATCCGGGCCGGTCGGGCGCGTCGATGACGCGCTTGCCCGCGGCTTCGGCCACCTGACGGGCGGCCTTGAGGGCGGCGGGGGACGTTCCGGGGTGCCGCACCAGTTCCACAAGGCGTTGCGCGGGCGCAGGGTTGAAGAAGTGGAGGCCCAGGAACCGCTCGGGCTGAACTAATCCCTCGGCCACGGCGCCGACCGAAAGTGAGGAGGTATTGGTGGCGAGCACAGCCTCCGGAGCGACGACACGCTCCAGCTTCGAGAAGAGGTCGCGCTTCGTGGCGAGGTTCTCGACCACCGCCTCGATGACTAGCCCGGCGGCGGCCATGGAGCCCAGCTCGTCCACGACGATCAGGCGGCCCAGGATTGTGTCGCGCTCCTCGGGCGTCATCTTCCCCGCCTGCACCCGTGCGTTGAGGGAAGTCGCAAGACGCTCTTGCGCCGAGTCCCGGACTGCCCGGACGGCGTCGGTCGCCAGCACTGCTAGGCCCGCCTGGGCGAAGACCTGTGCGACCCCGAGTCCCATCGTCCCGAGTCCCACGACGCCGACTGTCTTCATCGCCCCTGCCACTCCGGCTTGCGCTTCTCGCGGAAGGCTCGGATCCCTTCCGCCTTGTCGGCGCTGTCGAGCAGCGCCTCGAACGCCGCCCGTTCGCCCGCGATGTCGAGCCCGCCTTCCGCCGATGCGATCACGGCGTGCTTGGCGGCGACAAGCGCCAGTGGGGCGCGACTGGCAATCCTTGTGGTTAGTTCCTCGGCCACTGGGCCCGCCTGGCCCTCCGTGCGCCATGCGGCGAGGCCCCAGGCCTCGGCCGTTGCGGCCTCGATTATCTCGCCCAGGAGGACCATGCGCATCGCCCGCGCCCGCCCGATCAGCGCCGTGAGGCGTTGCGTTCCCCCAGCCCCCGGCATAATCCCGAGGTTCGTCTCCGGCAAGCCGAGCTTGGCCGTCGCGCCCACTACCAACAGGTCGGCCATGAGCGCGAGCTCCAGTCCGCCACCCAGGGCGAAGCCGTCCACCGCTGCGACGAGCGGCTTCGGGAAGGCCCGTATCGCCGCCCAGTGCGCCTTGCGCGGGTCCTGCGCCGCCTCGGCCGAGCCTTTCCCCTCGATTTCTCCGATATCTGCGCCGGCGGCGAAGTTGCCGCCTGCGCCGGTCAGGAGCACCGCCCGGCAGGCGGAATCAGTGCCGAGCCGGGAAAGCTCCTCGTCCAGCCGCCCGAGCAAGGCGGTGTTAAGCGCGTTGCGCGCCTCAGGCCGGTCCAGCGTCAGCCGCGCCCAGCCATCCATGGGCTCCACGATCAGCATGGGACTGATCTTCAGCTTCGGACCAGAAGTTTCAAGCCTCAAAATTTCAAGCTTGAAATGCTTGCGGGCCGTGGCATCATCCGCCCTGTCGTTGTCTGCGTCGGAGGAAGTGGGCCATGAAGATCCTATGCCTCGGCGGGGGCCCGGCGGGCCTGTACTTCGCTTTATCGATGAAGCTGCGCGACCCCTCGCACGAGATTACTGTGCTAGAGCGAAATAAGGCCGCCGACACCTTCGGCTGGGGGGTGGTGCTGTCGGACGACGCGCTCTCCCGTATGCAGAAGAACGACCCTGCGAGCACCCAAGCTATCCGGGACCACTTCGCCTACTGGGATGACATCGCGGTTGTCCACCGTGGCGACCGTGTTGTGTCGGGCGGTCATGGCTTCGCGGGCATCGGGCGCAAGCAGCTCCTCATCGTCCTTCAGGAGCGGGCGCGCGAGCTTGGCGTGGACGTGCGCTTTGAGACCGAGTTCAAGACGGCCGAAGAATACCGGAAGGATTACGACCTCGTTGTGGCCTGCGACGGCATTAACTCCGCCGTCCGCCGCGAATACATCGAGGTATTCCGGCCCGACATCGACCTGAGGAAGTGCAAGTTCATCTGGCTCGGGACCCGCCAGAAGTTTGACGACGCCTTCACCTTCATCTTCGAGAACACGACGTACGGCTGGGTCTGGGCGCACGCCTACCAATTTGATGAGGACACTGCGACCTTCATAGTCGAATGCCACCCCGAGACCTGGGATCGGTGGGGCTTCGAGCACATGACGAAGGAGGAGATAGTCGCCACCTGCCAGCGCATCTTCGAGCGGCATCTGGACGGGCACGACCTCATGTCGAACGCCGATCACCTGCGCGGCTCGGCAGTCTGGATGCAGTTCCCGCGCGTGATTTGCGAGAAGTGGCACCATGAGAACGTCGTGCTCATGGGCGACGCCGCCGCGACGGGGCACTTTTCGATCGGTTCGGGCACTCGCCTCGCCCTCGACAGCGCCATCGCGCTCGCTGACTACCTGCACAGCGAGCCCACGCTGGAGCGCGCGTTCGATCGCTACCAAGAGGAACGGCGGGTCGAAGTCCTTCGCCTGCAGTCCGCAGCACGCAATTCCCTCGAATGGTTCGAGGAGGTCGAGCGCTACCTCGACATGCCGCCCGTGCAATTCGCCTATTCGCTCCTCACCCGCTCCCAGCGGATCAGCCACGAGAACCTCCGACTTCGCGACCCCGACTGGCTGCGCGCGGCCGAGGCCTGGTTCCAGCAGCAAGCCGGCGGGCAGGAGCCGCGGGCTCCTATGTTCGCGCCCTTCACGCTACGCGATATGCGGCTCAAGAATCGGATCGTCGTGTCGCCTATGGCGCAATACAAGGCCGTTAACGGGCGCCCGACCGACTGGCACTTCGTCCATTACGCCGAACGCGCCAAGGGCGGTGCGGGGCTCGTCTACACCGAGATGGCCTGCGTTTCCCCCGAGGGTCGCATCACCCCCGGCTGCCCCGGCACCTATGCGCCGGAGCACGAGCGGGAATGGACGCGCCTCGTGGACTTCGTTCATGCTGAAACCGATGCGCGGATCTGCCTTCAGGTGGGCCATGCGGGCCGTAAGGGCTCGGTCCAAGTCCCCTGGGAAGACGACGAGATGCCCCTACGGGAAGGGAACTGGGAGACGCTCGCGCCGACTGCCCTTCCTTGGTCCCCCTCGCACCATGTTCCCAAGGAGATGGACCGCGCCGACATGGACATGGTGCGCAACCAGTTCGTGGACGCTGTCAGCATGGCCGACCGCGCGGGCTTCGACATGGTCGAGCTGCACGCTGCGCACGGCTATCTCCTGTCGTCCTTCATCAGCCCTGTCTCGAACCGCCGCACGGACGAGTATGGCGGGTCCTTGGAGAACCGCCTGCGCTACCCGATAGAGGTGTTCCGCGGGATGCGGGCCGCCTGGCCCGAGCGAAAGCCGTTGGCCGTCCGGATCTCCGCGACGGACTGGGTGGGCGAGTCGGGCGTGACGCCGCAGGAGGCGGTAGTGATCGCCAAGGCTTTCCACGCCGCTGGCGCCGACATCATCGACGTCTCGGCGGGCCAGACCACGACCGAGGCCAAGCCGATCTACGGGCGGATGTTCCAGACCCCCTTCTCGGACCGCATCCGCAACGAGGCCGGGCTCGCCACCATGGCGGTGGGCAACATCACCGACCCTGACCAGGTGAACGGCATCCTGATGGCAGGACGCGCGGACCTCGTATGCCTCGCGCGGCCGCACCTCGCCGACCCCTACTGGACGCTCCATGCCGCAGTCCAGATCGGGGACGACGCGACCGAATGGCCCAAGCCCTACCATCGCGGCCGCGACCAAGCGCGCCGTCTGCGCGAGAAAAGCCAAGAAGCGATCCGCGCATGACGCTCACGGGCCATCGCGTACTGGTAACCGGGGGCGGGACCGGCCTTGGCCGCGACCTCGCTCGCGGCTTCGTGGCAGCGGGGGCCGAGGTGGTGATCGCCGGGCGCACCCAGGAGACGCTGGAGCGGACAGCCGAGGTGACGGGCGCGGAGTGGGTCCGTGCCGACGTGACCGACCCCGTCCAGGTCGCCGCGATGTTCGAGGCGGTGGGCCGCTGCGACATCGTGATCGCCAACGCGGGCCAAGGCGAAAGCGCGCCCTTCCTGAAGGTGACGCTCGACGACTGGCATCGCACGCTAGCTGTGAACCTTACAGGCGTCTTCCTAACCTTTCAGGAGGGGCTGAGTCGTATGACCGGCTGGGGCCGCCTGATCGCGGTAGCCTCGACCGCAGGACTGAAGGGCGCGCCCTATGTCGTCCCCTACTCCGCTGCCAAGCACGGTGTCGTGGGCCTCATCCGCTCGCTCGCCTTCGAGGTTGCGCGCCGGCCCGTGACCGTCAACGCTCTCTGCCCGGGATTTCTCGATACCGAAATGACGGACCGTACCGTCGCCAATATCACCGCCAAGACCGGTCGCTCCGAAGTCGAGACACGCGCCTCACTGGCCGCTATGAGCCCCCAGAACCGCCTAATCCGTCCGGAAGAGGTCACCGCCGCGGCGCTCTGGCTCTGCGGGCCCGGCTCGGACGCGGTCAACGGTCAGGCGATCCCTATAGACGGGGGCGGGACATGACCTCAACAGCAATGCCGAATGTTTCCGATGGAGATCTTCGGCCCGGAGCCTTTCGATGAGCCCTGGCCCCCTCGCCAAGCGCCGCCTCCGCGCCTGGGTGCGGCTCCTCGGCGTCACGCGGCGCACGGAGGGAACGCTGCGCGACCTCCTGCGCGGCCACGACACCACCCTGCCCCGCTTCGATGTGATGGCTGCGCTCCACCGCCGTCCGGACGGCGTGACCATGTCCGAGCTTTCGCGCATGCTCCTCGTTTCAAACGGCAATGCCACCGCCGTCGTGGACCGGCTGGAAGCTGAGGGCCTCTGCCGCCGCACCCCGTCCGAGACTGACCGCCGTACCGTCTTCGTCGCCCTTACCCCGGAGGGGCTGAGCCGCTTCGAGCACCTCGCCGCCGAGCACGAGGCGCATATCGACCGTCTTTTCGGCGGCCTCTCCGAAACCGATCTCGACGCCCTCTCCATTCTCCTCAAGCGCATGGGACCTCGCGATGACCTCGATGGCCGACTTCCACCCGCGCCACTTCCGGTGGGAGCTGACGGACCGGGTCGCCACGATCCGGTTTGACCGGCCCGAGAGAAAGAACCCGCTCACCTTCGACAGCTACGCGGAGCTCCGTGACTGCTTCCGCGCGCTACCCTATGCCGGGGACGTGGACGTGGTCGTATTCGCCTCGAGTGGGGGCAACTTCTGCTCGGGTGGGGATGTGCACGACATCATCGGCCCATTGATCGGCCTGCCGATGAAGGACATCCTTGCTTTCACACGGATGACCGGTGACTTGGTGAAGGCGATGCTCTCCTGCGGCAAGCCCGTGATCGCTGCCGTGGACGGCGTGGCCGTGGGCGCAGGAGCGATCATCGCCATGGCCTCCGACCTGCGCCTCGCCACCCCCGAGGCGAAATGCGCATTCCTCTTCACCCGCGTGGGGCTCGCGGGCTGCGACATGGGCGCCTGCGCCATGCTCCCCCGCATCATCGGCCAGGGCCGCGCGGCGGAGCTCCTCTACACCGGCCGGATCATGAGCGCCTCCGACGGCCACGCCTGGGGCTTCTGGAACGCCATTCATTCCGCCGAACGACTGGAGGTGGAAACCCAGTCCCTCGCACGCCGCCTCGCGAGCGGCCCCACGTTCGCCCATTCCATGACCAAGACTCAACTCAACCAGGAATGGTCCATGGGCCTCATGGAGGCCATCGAATCCGAGGCTCAGGCCCAAGCCATCTGCATGCAGACCCGCGACTTCGAGCGCGCTTTTCATGCCTTTGTCGCCAAAGAGAAGCCGGTTTTCGAGGGGAACTGATGCCGGACCGCTCCTTCCTCGCCTGGCCCTTCTTTGAGCCCAGTCACCGCGACTTCGCGGAGGCGCTCGACCAATGGTGCGGCCAGAACCTCCCCGTCGACCACTCCGACACCGACGCCGCCTGTCGCGCCCTGGTGGCGACGCTGGGCAAGGCAGGCTGGCTCAATCCTACCGCGGCAAGCGAAGGCGAGCAGATCGATGTCCGCACCCTCTGCCTTGCGCGCGAGACGCTCGCGCGGCACGACGCCTTGGCAGACTTCGCCTTTGCCATGCAGGGCCTGGGCATGGGGGCGGTGAGCCTCTTCGGCACACATCGGCAGCGGAGCTGGCTAGCCGAAACCCGCGCCGGCCTGAGCATCGCAGCTTTCGCCCTCACAGAACCCGCGTCGGGCTCGGACGTCGCAAATACCGCTACCACCGCAGGCCGCATGCAGGGCGGCTGGCTCCTCAACGGGGAGAAGACCTGGATCTCCAACGGTGGAATTGCGAATGTCTATGTGCTCTTCGCCCGCACGGGCGAGGCGCCGGGCGCCAAGGGCCTGTCCGCGTTCCTTCTCCCCGCCGAGACCCCGGGCTTATCGGTCGTGGAGAGGCTCGAGACCATCGCCCCCCACCCACTTGCGCGGCTCCGGCTGGAGAACCTGCAGCTTCCAGACGACGCGCTCATCGGCGCCCCCGGCGAAGGCTTCAAGATCGCGATGTCGGTGCTCGACGTGTTCCGCTCCACGGTAGGGGCGGCAGCGCTCGGCATGGCGCGCCGGGCGCTCGATGAAAGCCTATCCCGCGTGAAGCAACGGACGATTCAAGGGGCGCCCCTTGCGGATCTCCAGATGGTGCAGGGGCATATCGCCGACATGGCGCTCGACATCGACGCTTCGGCGCTCCTCGTTTACCGCGCGGCGTGGACCAAGGACATGGGCGCCGCGCGGGTCACGCGCGAGGCTGCCATGGCCAAGCTTCACGCGACCGAATGCGCGAGCCGAGTGATCGACATGGCCGTGCAGCTTCACGGCGGCGAAGGCGTGCGGCGCGGCTCGGTGGTGGAGGCGCTCTACCGCGACATCCGGGCTTTACGCATCTACGAAGGGGCCAGCGACGTGCAGCGCGTCGTCATCGCTAGAGGCGCCCTCAAATGAACTACAAGCGAAGAATTCCCGTCGAGTTCAACCACTGCGACCCGGCGGGGATCGTCTTCTATCCCCGCTACCTCGAGATGACGAACTCGGTGGTGGAGAACTTCTTCCGCGAGATGATGGACTACCCCTTCGCCCGCATGATGGCCGAGGGTGTCGGCACGCCGACCGTCAAGCTCGAGATGGACTTCAAGGCGCCCTCGCGCCTGGGTGACGTGCTCGACTGGACACTGGAAGTTCGGCGTCTGGGTCGTAGCTCCGCCAAGGTCCGCATCACCGCGGAAGGCGAAGGGAAGCTGCGCCTGCAAGGGCACGTGACGCTCGTCTTTGCCTCGCTGACAGGCAAGGCCATGCCTTGGCCCGACCCGATCTGGTCCCGCCTCGAAACCATGCGCCAGAGGGAGCCAAATGAACCCGCATGAAGTCTTGCACCCAGCAAACTGGACGCCCGCCCGCGGCTATGCGAACGGCATCGCGGCCGAAGGGCGGATGGTCTTCACCGGCGGCCTGATCGGCTGGATGTCGGATCAGCGCTTCGAGACGGACGACTTTGCGGCGCAGGCGGCCCAGGCCTTGCGCAACGTGGTCGAGGTGCTGGCCTGCGCGGGCGCAAAACCGGAACACCTTGTGCGCCTCACTTGGTATGTCACCGACAAGCAGGAGTATCTGGGTTCGCTCAAGGCGCTCGGGAGTGCCTACCGAGAGATCATCGGAAGGCATTACCCTGCTATGGCCCTTGTGCAGGTCGTCGCGCTCGTCGAGGACCGCGCCAAGGTCGAGATCGAGGCCACTGCCGTCATCCCAAGGGAGGCACCATGACCGCCGACACGCCAGTCCTTCCCGGATACTTGGACCTCGGACCGTCGGGGCATGTGGACACGTTCAGCCGCGACCGCTTGCCGCCTGCGGAGGAGTGGCCCGAAATCCGGCTCGGTGCGCACGACTACCCTGAATGGCTGAACGCTGCGGTGGAGCTAACCGACCGCATGGTTGAGCGAGGCTTTGGTGACCGCACGGCGCTCATCGGCAACGGTCGGCGGCGCACCTATAAGGAGCTCGCTGACTGGACCAACCGCATCGCCCGTGCCTTGGTCGAGGAATACGGAATAAGGCCCGGAAACCGGATACTGATCCGCTCGGCCAACAACCCGGCCATGGTCGCGGCCTGGCTGGGCGCCACGAAGGCCGGGGCCGTGGTGATCAACACCATGCCCATGCTGCGGGTCGGCGAGCTTTCCAAGATTGTCGACAAGGCCGAGATCGGCCTCGCCCTCTGCGACACGCGGCTGATGGACGACATGATCGCCTGCGCGAAGACCTCCCAGTTCCTCGGGACGGTGGTGGGCTTCGACGGCACGGCCAACCACGACGCCGAACTGGACCGTGTCGCGCTGCAGAAGCCCCTGACCTTTGAGGCGCCCCCGGTAGGCCGCGACGACGTAGCGCTCCTAGGCTTCACCTCCGGAACCACGGGCGAGCCCAAGGCCACGATGCACTTCCACCGCGACCTCCTCATCATCGCGGACGGTTATGCCAGAGAGGTGCTACGCGTCACGCCAGAGGACATTTTCGTGGGATCCCCGCCCCTTGCCTTTACCTTCGGTCTGGGCGGCCTCGCGATCTTCCCTCTCCGCTTCGGCGCTGCCGCGGCGCTGCTGGAACAGGCAACGCCCGCCAACATGATCGAGATCATCCAGACGCATCGGGCGACGGTCTGCTTCACCGCGCCCACCGCTTACCGCGTGATGCTCAAGGCCATGGCGGAGGGAGCGGACCTGTCCTCCCTCCGCGCGGCCGTCAGCGCAGGGGAGACGCTGCCCGCCCCCGTCTATGAGGAATGGATCGCTCGCACGGGCAAGCCTATCCTCGACGGCATTGGCGCGACCGAGATGCTCCACATCTTCATCACCAACCGCTTCGAGGATCATTGCACGGGCTGCACTGGCCGCCCTGTATCGGGGTACGTGGCCAAGATCGTAGGCGAGGATATGGAAGAACTGCCGCAAGGCGAGATCGGGAGCCTCGCCGTGCGCGGCCCAACGGGGTGCCGCTACCTCTCGGACCCGCGACAGGGAAACTATGTCCGGGATGGCTGGAACCTCACGGGCGACAGCTTCTGGCAGGACGAGTTGCAACGCTTTCATTTTGCGGCCCGGTCGGACGACATGATTGTGTCCGCTGGCTACAACATCGCAGGCCCCGAGGTGGAGGCCGCGCTCCTGAACCACGCCGCCGTGTTCGAATGCGCGGTCGTCGGCGCAGCAGACGAGGAGCGGGGCCAGATCGTGGAGGCGCATGTCGTCCTGGCGCAGGGACACGTGCCGCATCCGCTCCTGGCCAAGGCGCTGCAGGACCACGTGAAAACCACCATCGCCCCCTACAAGTATCCCCGCCGGATCGTCTTCACCGAAACGCTGCCCAAGACCGCGACGGGCAAGATTCAGCGCTTCCGTTTGAAGCAGGCGACATGAGGGGCCGCGCGATCCCGTCCGGACCCTCGGACCGCGTGGCGGCCGTTGCGCGTCGCGCCAGGTCTTCACGAGGATCGGGTGTTCCATGAGCCATCTGGAGTGCCTGTGGCGCGCGCCAACGTTTCAGAAGTACCCGGGCACTAAGATCCCCGAACGACTGGACAGGAGAGCGTGTATGCCGACAGTGGATGCCTCGACGGCCTTGGTCACGCCATCCGGACCGCCCTCTCCCCCTGCGCTGACATGAGTCCGGCGCGCCCGGCCCTCCCGAGGAGTTCCCCTTGCGCTTCGTCGATGTCTTTCTGAACTTCGAGATCCTTGCCCAAGCGCTCCCCATGCTGCTCAGGGGAGTTTGGAACACGGTTCTCCTAGGCGTTTCGACCGTCTTGCTGGGGACGGTGCTGGGCGTGTTCGTTTGCCTCATCCGGCTCTACGCGTGGACGCCGCTACGGCTTCTCGCGGTCTTCTACATCGACATCCTTCGCGCGATGCCGGTGCTGGTTCTCCTCATCCTCGTTTATTTCGCGCTGCCCTTTGCAGGCCGGGCCTTCGCGCTGGACCCCTTCCCGGCAGCGCTCTTGACGCTGACACTCGCCATGGGCGCCTACACCGCCGAGATCGTGCGCGCGGGCATCCAAGCCGTCCCTAAAGGGCAGTTCGAGGCAGCGGCGGCCCTAGGCTTGTCCTTCCTGACTACCATGCTGAAAGTGATTTTGCCTCAGGCGCTGCGACTCGTGGTGCCGCCGCACGTGTCGAACTGCGTCTCGGTCGTGAAGGACACGGCGCTCGCGACCGTTGTCACGATGCCTGAACTCATGCGGCAAGCGCAGGACGCGCAGGCACTTTTCGCTAATCCCACGCCGCTTATCGGGGCGGCCGCGATCTATGTCGTCATGCTCTGGCCGCTCGTGCGGCTCACGGCATGGCTCGAGGCCCGGGCCATCCGCGCCCAAGCCCGGTGAAAGGGTTCCCCATGTCCGACGGTTCCGCTTACTTCCTATACCATTCGATCGGCCAGTATCCCGGCAAAGCCGAAGACTTGTCCCAGGCTATGACCGAGTTCGGCGAGGTTTGGAGCGCCTGCAACGACGGCCAATGGGGCTATGCTCTGGGCAAGCGGGCGGCCTTCCTGGAGCACTGGCGCGCGATCCTGAACGCGCCTGAAGGGAGCGTCACGACCTGTGAGAGCGTGACCCAAGGCTTTCATGCGCTGCTCACAGCGCTTCCAACGAAGTATCTGAAGGGCAAGCGCGTGCTCGTGGCGGCGGACTGCTTTCCCTCGAACCACTTTCTGCTGTCGGGCCTCTCCGAACGGCTGGGCTTCACGCTCGATACCGTCCCGATACGGCAGGGCGCGGTCTGGGTGGAGCCCGAAGACTTCCGCGACCGCTGGGGGCCGGATGTCGGCGTGGCGCTGCTGACCTGGGTTTCCTCGACCTCCTCGCACCGGCTCGATCTCGCGCCGCTCGTCGCGCATGGACGGGCGATGGGGTCACTGGTGGGCGTTGACGTGACGCAGGCGGCGGGGCTCCTGCCCTACGATTGCCGAGACCCAGCGGTGGACTTTACCATCTCCACGAGCCTCAAATGGATGTGCGGGACGCCAGGCGCGGGTATGCTGCAGGTGGCGCCTGCCCTTATCGCTGAATGCGAGCCAGAGATCCGAGGTTGGTTTAGCCAGGACAACCCCTTCAACTGGGACATCACCAAGTTCGGCCTCGCCCCAGACATCCGGCGCTTCGATTCCGGGACGCCAGGGATCATGGCAGCCCTGGCCTCGCTTCCGGCGCTGGCCTGGCACGCAGGCCAGGACCGGGCGGCGCTCCTCGCCCATAACCGGCATCTCACGGCCATGATCCTCGAGGCGGCGGAGGCAATGACCCTCGAAATAGCGACCCCACGGGCTGAGGCGCGCCGCGGTGGCAGCGTCATGCTCCGCCTGCCCGAAACCCATCCGGCCCCACAGGTTGTCGCTGTACTTCGAGAGCAGGGCTTGACGGCCGATTCGCGCAGTCAAATTCTGCGGCTCTCGCCCGGCGTAATGACGTCCGAGGAGGGAGCACTGCAATTGCTCGCCGCGCTCGGGGCTACGCTCGGCCGCTAGTGAGCCGTAAAGGAGGCGAAGCTCCGCACAGTGCGGAGCGCGTCGTCCAGCGCGCGACCTTCCTCGTCCTTAAGCGCCGCCTCGCGCAGCCGGCGTAGCCAGTCCGCGGCATCCGGACGGCCCCGGAGGAGCGACACCGACCCCGTTACGCGGTCGAACTTAGACAAGCCACGCGTATGCGTGTCGGAATAGCCTTTCACGAGCCTCCGGCAGCGCAGCACCTCGCAGGCCAATGCATAGTCGGGAAGCTGCCCGAGAGCGAGGTCAAGCCAGGCCTCACGGTGCGCCACCTCCTGCTGGTGGCGAAGAGCCCAGCGGCGCCAGCCCTTAAGGCCTCCTAAAGCGTGGAGGAGCAAAAAGCCTGGCAGTCTGTCGGTCCTCACGCGCCGTCCCTTTGAGAAAAGACGACTTAGGTGCTTCATCCAATCGCGGCTCGCTTCCAGACGAGCCCCAAGGCGGGCAGGGAGCATCCCCACGACCTCTTCGGCCCGCGGATGCATGAACTCAGTCACATGGAGGAGCCGCCCCTCCGTGGCCCCCATCTCGCCCGCGATGCGGGTCATCCGAGTGGAGCGCGTCTTAATGTCCGCCACACGGATCACGTCGTCATAGGCCATGGCATTGGCGAGGTGCTTCGCCGCCTCGCGCGAGAGCTCCCAGCCATATCGCGCCTCGTCGCGGGCCAGCACGGTGTCGAGCCGCTCAAGATACTCCCGCCCATAGCGGAGATCCTGGAATTCCACGACCTTTCGCAGCCCTGCCAAGGCCATGTCCGCGACCGACGTGGGCATCTCGGCCGCGCGCGCGGCCAGCCGCTCCCACTTGACGCGTAGCCGCGCCGGGCCTTCGACCGCCATGCGGCGCGGCAGCTCGACCTGCGGTGGCGGGGCGAGGTCGGGTCCGTCGAGCGGCGCGTCGTGCGGCCGCTTGTGAGGGTCGGGCCCGTGGCGGGGGGCGCGGGCCGCGTCGTAGGCGGCGTGGAAGGCGCGCAGGGACCCTTCGATCCCTTTCCCCCCCACACGGATCGCTTCCTCGAAAGCCTCGCGCGGGAAGGGCAGCGCCCCCGACCCCGCCAGTGCGCCGAAGAGGGACGCCGAGATGACAGACCCGTTCCGGACCGCGATGGCGTCGAAATCCGCGACCACAAGCTGCCGCGCCGCGACCTGGGCTGCCGCGATCACCTCCTCGGAAGATGCGATGCCGTCGCCCGGCGCCATCTTCTCGCTGACCGCGAGTGCCCGATGTGTGGAGGCGATGAGCGTCGTGCGATCCGGCGTCACGAATCCTCTAAGGATGGCCCGCCCAGCCTCCATCATCTCGGCCGCGATCATGATATCGACATCACCAGCCGCTGGAAGCAGCGAGAAGACCGGTGCGCCCCCCGTATCCGGACACATCTCCACATAGTAAATTGTGGCCCCCGTCCGCTGCGCCAC
>CADCUU010000037.1 GCA_902805995.1 uncultured Rubellimicrobium sp. | reverse complement strand
CCGCCCGCGTGCGCGCCGCGGCGTCATAGCTTTTCAGGAGGGCCGCCTGCGCCGCCGCGTCGATGCGGCTCCGGACCGGCTGGGGCAGCAGCTTCAGGCTGTCCTCCAGCGACCCCCCCACAAGGTTCACCGCCCGCATGAGGAGGCCGCCCGCCCCCTTCTGCCGCCCGGCCAGAGCCGCGATCTCGGCCTTCTCCGCCTCGCCGAGCGGCGGGAGTGGGTTCTCGGGGTTCACTTCCTTGATCTTCGCTTTTGCCATGCCAGAAAGAATGGGGCGCCCGGCAACGTCGTCCAAGCCCGTTCATGCCCCGGCGGGAAAATATCCGGCCCACCGTCAGGCCAGCCGGACCAGGACCGCCTGCCGCACGAAACGCCAGGGAGCGGCCCCGCCGCACACCTGTCCCTCAGGCCATCGCCCGCGTCACCCGCCCCGTGACGCCATCCCAGGCCCCCTCGCGCAACTCCACCCCCAGCACCCGCTCGGGGTTGGTCGGCGGCGGCATCACCACGCCCTCCAGCCGCTCAAAGCCGAAGCGCTGGTAGTAGGGCCGATCGCCCACCAGGATCACCCGGCTCCAGCCGCCCGCCCGCGCCATCTCCAGCGCGCGCAGGATCAGCTCCGCGCCCAGACCCTCGCCCTGCCGCGTGGGGTGCACCGCGACCGGCCCCAGAAGCAGCGCCCACTTCTTGCCCCTGGGCCCCTCGATCCGCACCGGCCAGTTCCGGATCGCCCCCGCCAGTCCCCCGCTTTCGTCCCGGGCCACAAGGCACAGGGCCGCCACCGGCGCCACCCCGTCCCGCAGCCGGTACGAACTCAGCGCCTCGCGCCCCGGCGCAAAGCAAAGGTCGAGGAGCCCCTCCACTTCCCACCAGTCGTCGGCCGTCTCCTCGGAAACCCGGATCATCCTGCGCCCCGCCCCCCGCCGCTTCGGCGGCACGCCACGTTCGCCGCCCCGGCGGCACTCACTACGGCCGCCTCAGCCGCACCCCATTCCGACCACCTCGGCGGCACCCCATTCCAGCCGCCCCTGCGACACACCACGTCGCGCAACCCCAGCAACACGCCACTCAGACCGCCCCGGCGGCACGTCCTGTCCGCCCGCACTGGCGGCGGCGCGCGCCGCCCCTATCATGGCGACAGCCCCAGTCAACAAGGCATGACCTCATGTTCTACCGCCCCGCCGACGGCCACGGCCTGCCGCACAACCCCTTCAAGGCCGTGGTCTCGCCCCGTCCCATTGCTTGGATCAGCACGCGGGGGACGGCGGGCGTGGACAACCTGTCCCCCTATTCCTTCTTCAACGCCATGTCCGACCAGCCCCCGCAGGTCGTCTTCGGCTCCAACGGCGGCAAGCCCGACCGCGACGGCGCCAAGGACAGCCTCGCCAACATCCGGGACACCGGCGTCTTCTGCATCAACATCGTGGAATTCGCCGCCCGCGACGCCATGAACGCCAGCAGCGCGGCCCTGCCGCAGGACGTGGACGAATTCGCCCAGGCCGGCGTGGACAAGGCCCCGTGCGAGACGATCCCCTGCGCCCGCGTGGCCAGGGCCCCCGCCTCG
>CADCUU010000036.1 GCA_902805995.1 uncultured Rubellimicrobium sp. | reverse complement strand
GGCAATCCGCGCCCAGGGCCACGACACGGCGGCGCTCGCGCGGCGGGTGCTCCAGCTGTTCCTCAACCATGCGCTGCGGGACGGCTACTTTCACGGCGACATGCCTCAGGGCAACCTCAAGGTCGATGCGGCCGGCAACATCGTCGCCTACGACTTCGGCATCATGGGGCGGATCGACGACTACACGCGCCGCGTCTACGCCGAGATCCTGTTCGGTTTCATCCGCCGCGATTACCGCCGCGTGGCCGAGGTCCATTTCGAGGCGGGCTACGTCCCCCTCGACCGCGACATCGACGAATTCGCCCAGGCGCTGCGCGCGGTCGGCGAGCCCATCTTCGGCATGGACGCCTCGCGCATCTCCATGGGGCGGCTCCTCGCCTATCTGTTCGAGGTAACGGAGCGGTTCGGTATGCAGACCCGGACCGAGCTTATCCTGTTGCAACGCACCATGGTCGTGGTCGAGGGCGTGGCGCGCACGCTCGACCCGCGAATGAACATCTGGGACGCGGCGCAGCCGGTGGTCGAGGGCTACATCCGCCATTCGCTGGGACCTGTGGCCTTGGCCAAGGATTTGGCCAAGACGGTGCGGATCCTGGCCCATTTCTCACCCCGCCTGCCCGAGTTCGCCCGCTCCACGCTGACCGGAGCCGCCCTGCCTGTGCCGCCCTGGTGGAAGGTCGGCGCGGTCGCGGCGGTGCTCTACATGGCCGCTGGCGCGGCGTTGGCGGTGCTCGTGATGCTGGCGGCTGGGGCGGCGTGATCCCCAGGGATCGTGCGCGATGGGCTGACACCTTCTTAGTGGGCTCGGTCGCGCATCGTTGCCAGCACGGTTCTGTGGCGTTTGGTCCCCAGCCCGCTAGCGACCCCATGAACCTCGATTGAAAGATCTTTGACGATAAAGTCCCTGACGGCCTTGCAGAGACCGCCGTAATGACCGCCCACGCCAACGTGGCTTTCGACACCGGATCGCAGGGTGCACCGCGCCCCATGACCCTTGTCGCACACACTGCTCGCCGGCCTGCTGAAGAAGTCGGGATTCATCAGCCGCTCAGGTCGCGATGGCGCCACAACTCGTCGGGGCCGCAGAACTCCACGCGGTCATAGCCCGCCTCGGTCATGATGCGGCCCAGGGCGGGGCTGGCGGTGTTGTTCTCAATGGCCCAGACGCCGACGCGGTGCTGCGCGAAAGGAAAGGCCGCGAGCGCGGCCTCCTCACCGCCTTCGATGTCAAGCGACACGAAATCGGGATGCGGCAGCCCCGCCTCCATCAGAAGGCGCGACAGGGTACGCGTCTCCACCCTGATCGCGCGTTCCTTGTGACGCGGATCGGCCCGGACCTGCGCCAGAAGACCCGCGTCGTAGCTGTCGGCCAGGCCGCTCATCTGGGTGTAGCCTTCGGAGACCTCCAGGAAATCGGCCTCGCCGTCCTGAGCGGCGATGGCGAAGGGCAGGCAGGGGCAGCGACGGACCTTCTCCGCCTTGGCCCGCTGGGACGGGACCGGCTCTACGAGAAATCCCGTCCAGCCCCGGCGCTGTTCAAGGAACAGGGTGTTGGACCCGGTGACCCCGTCATAGCCGCCAATATCCGCGAAGGTCAGCCCGCGACTTCCCTTGAAGACGAGATCCACCACAAGATCTTGCCCCGCCTGGGAGCTATAAGCGTAGGACGCATCGAGCATACGCCGGATCTCGTGCAGCCGACGGTTCAGCGCCCCACGGCGGCGGGTCCGATCTTGCCGGAGCTCCGCAACGATCTCGGCCTGTGCGACCTGCAGTTCTTCAAGCGCCCTAGTGACACGGTCCTCAGTGGACATCAGAGGAGGCCCCGTGGTCGTGGTAGGACTTCTCCTCCACAAGGGCAGAACCGGTCAGACGGTTGATCTCGCGCTTGAGGGCCGCGCGACGGTCGTTGGTGCGGTAGACGGCCTGGGCCAGCCGCACGAAGCCTTCGCCGAAATCGCCCCGGGCGTCGTGCTCGCGGATGTCGTCCTCGATCTGCCAAAGCGCCTCATTGACGGCCTTCAGATTGGCTTCCAGCGCCAAAAGGCTATCGCTTCCAGGGATCGCACCCTTTGCCACGTCTTCCAGTTCAAGAAGTTCCTTCTTGACGTTCTTTACTTTCAAAGGGTCCGTAATGCGTTCCCGCTTGATGCGCAGGATCGCAATCTTGTCGAGCAGCTCGCCGGCGGAGATGGGAACAAGCAGATCGGTCATGGGATCTTCCGGGCTGGAGCGAGACGTTGGCCAAGGTCGGCGCGGACGCGGGCGATAGCGCCTGTCCAGTCGCGCGGGCTCTCTTGGCGGATCAGACGCATGGACGGGTACCAAGGCGTCGTATCGCGGTCGAGCTGCCATAGCCAGAACGCGTCCCAGTGCAGCAGTGTCCAGACCGGCACGCCGAGGGAGCCCGCGAGATGCGCCGTCGCGGTGTCGGACGTGACGACCAAGTCCATCTCCTCCATCATCGCGGCGCAGTCGGCGAAGTCGCGGTCGCTGCCTCCCGCATCGACGATGAAGGCCGAGGTGCCGTCGGCTTGGAACGCCGCAAGCTCTGGCCCCTTGTAGA
Source organism: uncultured Rubellimicrobium sp. (assembly GCA_902805995.1). GTDB lineage: Bacteria > Pseudomonadota > Alphaproteobacteria > Rhodobacterales > Rhodobacteraceae > Rubellimicrobium. The sequence goes on along the minus strand of CADCUU010000036.1, from coordinate 6,264 downwards.
GCGAGAAGAGTTGAAGGCCTGGCAAATCAAGCAGGGCGTGCAACTCCGTATGCGAGAAGGAGCGAAAGGCGTTGCCCCGGTAGGTGACCGATCCGCACCAGACCAAGCCGACCTTGAGACGGTCCTTGAACGGCGCGGTGATACGGCGGGCGCGGGCGCGCGAATCCTCGGGTACGGAAAGGCGGGTAGGCGGCGGGATCGCGGCGTTGCCCTGGGCTTCGAAGTGCAGGGTGGGCAGGTCCATCATGTCCACCCAGACATCGAATCCCTCGGGTGGCGCGCCGGGCCCAACCCAGTTGGCGCCCTCCACCCCGCCCATGAGGCGCAACAGAGGCTTCTCGGTCAGGAGCGCGATGCGGGCAGGGTTGAAGCGGCGCAGCGCCGGGAGGAAGCGGGTAAAGCAGAGCGCGTCTCCGAACCCCTGCTCGGGCAGGACAAGGATCGTCTTGCCGTCGAGAGGACCGCCGTCCCAGCGGGGCGCATCCACCTTTCGTGGCGCAAGCTCCCCTGTCAGCCAGCGCGCGCCGTAGTTGCGGAAGCCCTCGGCGTAGCGCCCGGCAGCAAGCTGGGTCAGCGCGAGCTGGATCTGCATCTCGTGGTAGTCGGGAAATCGCGGCAGCGCGGCCTCCAGCAGGGCGATGCCGTCGTCGTAGCGACCGAGAGAGCGGAGCGTCTTGCCCGCCATGGCCGGATGACCAGGATCGGCGGGCACATCGCGCAGAAGGTCGAGCCGAAGGGCTAGGCTACGCTCGTGATGGCCCAGGTCGTTCAGGATGTTGGCCAGGTTGTTGCGCACTCCCGTCGCCTGGTGGTCGAGCGCAAAGGCCCTCTCCTGGGCCTGAAGAGCTTGGTCGTGACGCCCATCGGCCCGGAACAGGGCGCCCAGATTGGTCCACAGACCCGCGTCCTGCGGCTCTCTCGCCAAGAGGGCGGCGTAGAGCGGCAGCGCGTCAGCACGTCGGCCGGCCCGATGCAGGGCAAGGGCGCGCTCCCGCAGCGCGGCCAAGGGCTCGTCCATCAGGGCGAGGGTCATTCCGCCGCACGCTCCCGACGTTTAACCGGCTGGACGAGCCGCTCGGGCCGGCGCTCCTCGGCTGCCTCGAAGAGGGAGAAGGTCTGATTCACGTAGTTCACGGCGCCCGAGATCAGATCCATGTAGTCGCGCAAGTCCTGGGTCATCTCGGTCTCGACCACGGCGACGCCCCGGTCGGGGGGCGAAGTCTCGAACATGGCGTAGAAGAGCGGGTCGCCGCGCTGCAGCTTGATAGGCTTCTCCGGCTCGTGCCATTCGAAGGCCCACATCAGCGGGCGCGGCCAGACATCGATCGGGAAGCGGCCCCCGAAGATGGTGCCGGGCAGCGGGTCAGGCGTGTAGTGCATGAACGGGGCGACTTGGCTCATGTAGACGGGCTCGTCCGACACGAAGAGATAGGGGAGCGCGAGTTGGATCGTGGGCACGCCGGGGTGGCGCCATTCGACCTCGGAGGTCAGGTGCAGCTTCTCGCCGAGCTTGGAGGCGCGGATGGCCGACGCCTCCCCCGACAGGTTACGCAGGCCAGGCTTGCCTTTCTCATCGCGGACGAAGCCGATGTGGATGTCGAAGGGGCAGCGGATCAGGAAGTGCCGGCTTTCTAGGTTGATGACCGCCGGACAGCGGGAGGCGGACTTGGCGTGACGGCGGTTGAGATCGACCGAGCGGACGCGTTCGGGCGGAGCGTAGATGATGCCCCCCTTCTGCTCGATCAGACACCAGCCCACCGTCACCGGGCCGCGCCCCGTCTCGTGCATGGGGTGGGGCTCCTGGCCCCGTTCAAACGTCACTGACAGCTTCATCACACCGCCCCTTTCGCGCATCGTGCGGAGGAAAGCGTAAAGTCGCGGAAAAGGCAAAGCCGGGCCGCGCCAGGCCACGCAACCGTGTCCTGCATGCCTTAGCGTGGGAGGCTCGGCCCTGGCAGGCAGAGGAGAGCCACCCTGGCCGGCGTAAGCACCCCGAAGGCCATGGTCGCGTCCGATCGCTGAAGTATCTGGGTGAGGTCACCCACGGCTAGGCCGGGTCGCGCGCCCTCGGAAGCTCGAGCTGGGAAGGAACACGCAGTCTGCATCCCATAGATCCCGCCGCTCTGGAGAGGTGTCACCTGAAGAGGCCTGATCTCCCCTGTCGCCACAGGACCTGATCGAGCACCTTACCGTGGCTGGACGCGTTGTGAAGACCCGGACCTTATCGCCTCCGCATGTTCCAGCCAGCCATGCAGGAGTGCCGTCACCGCCGCCTGCTGAAATTTCTGCCCGCCCGCTCGATCTGGTCGGGATGAGAGAAGAGCGTAGAGGACGGATTAGGCAGCGGGACCGGGACGGGAGCATCAGGGAGGCACCCGGACCGTGAGCGTCAGACCGGCATGTCGAGCGATCGTGCCTCGTCCGAGGCGACGGCCTGATCCAGCACCTTCTGGAGCGCAGCCCCGCGCGCGAAGTCGGGAAGCGCCGGCGTGCCCGCCCGGATCGCCGCGATGAAGCGCTGGTAATTGGTCAGGACCGACGGCGCGGGAAGGTCGCGCCAGGTGCCGGACAGCATGTCCTCCCCCAGAGAGCCGCGGAGCACGCTCTTTTCGTTGTTGCCCAGCACCTCAAGGCCGCCCTTGGTCCCATAGATCCGGAGCGACAGGTCGTTGAGATGGCCCGAGGCGTAGCGCGAGGCATGGACCACGCCGGTGGCTCCATTGGCCAGCCGCAGGTGCATCACCGCCGAGTCGTTGGCGTCGAGGACGTATTCCCCGATGCGCCCGCCTTCGGCCTTGTCGAAGGTGGCAAGGCGGCAGGACACGTTGGTGGGGATCGACCCGGCCGCAAAAGTTGCGAAATCGAGGATATGCACCCCCACGTCGCCCAGCACGCCCATGGAGCCGTGCGACTTGGACAGACGCCAGAGCCAGGTCGGGCTTTCCGACCATTCCCCCCAGGCGGGTTGGGTCAGCCAGGACTGAAGATACGACGCCTCGAAATGGCGCACCTCGCCGATCGCACCCTCCTGCACGAGGCGCGCGGCTTCGTTAAGAGCGGGGACATTGCGGTAGGTGAGGTTCACCATGTTGACCACGCCCGCGAGCGAGGCGGCCTGCGCCATCTCCGCCGCGTGGGCGTAGTTGGCGGCAAGGGGCTTTTCGCACATCACGTGCTTGCCCGCCGCGAGGAAGGGCAGCGTCGTGCCGTAGTGGACGGCGTCGGGGGTGACGTTGGTCACGGCGTCGAACTCGCCCCAGGCCAGCGCCTCCTGCACCGAAGCGAATCCCTGGGGAATACCGTGGGTGTCGTTGAAGGCCTTGAGGCGTTCGGGGTTGGTGTCGATCCCGGCGACCAGCGACACGCCCGGGATGGCGCCGAACTTCTCCGCATGAGCGCGGGCCATGCCGCCAGTGCCCACGATGAGGAGGCGAACCGGCCTCTCGGAGCCCTCGGGCGCCCGCACGGGCGCCTCGTCGGGCGCCATCTGCGCGCTGTCGGCCGGGGCGGTCGGAGCTGTGGTGGCGTTGGCCAGGTCGGTCATCAGCGAAGGCCCTCCTCGCCCGCCTGATGCAGGCGCGGGCCACGCTCCTCGATAGGTTCAAGGGCTTTGTTCACCGGCACATTCGGGGCGCGCGTCACGTCCCCCTGGATGCGGGCGGCGGGATTATGCGCCCACTTCACCGCGTTCTTTAGCACGAGCTGCACGTTCGCATCGTAATAGGTCGGATAGGTCTCGTGGCCGGGGCGGAAGTAGAACACGTTGCCCGCGCCGCGCCTGTAGGTCAGGCCCGAGCGGAACACCTCGCCGCCCTGGAACCAGGACACGAACACGGTCTCCAGCGGCTCGGGCACGCCGAAGGGCTCGCCGTACATCTCCTCGTTCTCAAGCTCGAAATGATCGGGCAGGCCGGCGGCGATGGGGTGGTTGCGCGAGGTGACCCAAAGGCGCTCGCGCTCCCCCGCCTCGCGCCAGGTGAGGTTGCAGGGCGCGCCCATCAGGCGCTTGAAGATCTTGGAGAAGTGGCCCGAGTGCAGGACGAGGAGCCCCATACCGGACCAGACGGCCTCGGCCACGCGCTCCACGACCTCGTCCTTGACCTCGCCGTGAGCGGCGTGTCCCCACCAGAGGAGTACGTCGGTCCCGGCCAGGCGGGCCGCAGGCAAGCCGTGCTCGGGCTCCTGCAACGTGGCGGTGGTCGCCTGGATGACGGCGTCCTGGTTCAGGGCGTCGGCGATCGCCTGGTGCATCCCCTTGGGATAAAGACCGGCGACGATCTTGTTCTTCTGCTCGTGGACGTTCTCGCCCCAGACGACGGCGCGGATGGGCATGGCGTCTTCCCCCTCGGGATCGGTTCGGCATCGGTTCGGGCCGGCTATCGCACAGGGCGCGCGGGCCTTGCAACGGGCCTCACAGGCCCGTGATTCCGTCCCAGACGAGCTTGAGGCCGACAAGGGCCGTCAAGCCGTAGGTGACCGGGTAGAACACCTCGGCCCGCATGCGGTGGATGATCCAGGCCCCCACAAAGGTGAAAGCCACGGCCACAGGCGCCAGCAAGGCAGCCGCGCCGAGGTTCTGCGCATCGAACTGGCCCAAGGCGAAATAGGGGATGAGCTTGACGTAGTTGACGGTCGTGAAGAACGCGACGTTGGTCCCGGTCAGCACCCGCGGGTCGAGGCCCAGGGGGAGGGTATAGACTTGGAACGGTGGTCCCCCAGCATGGGCCACAAAGCTCGTATAGCCCGCGAGCGCTCCCCAGAACCCCGCGCGTGGCGGGGATTCCGCCCGGGCCTCCTGGGGCCGTCGATGCCAGAGTTGCCAGAGCCAGCGGCCCACGAAGGCCAGGGCGATCACGCCCACGATCAGACGCACGGCGGCATCGGACACCACCGCCGCCGTGAGCCAGCCCACGCCGATGCCTGCGATGGCGCCGGGCAGCATGAGGAAGAGGGTCCGGCGGCTCCAGGAGCCCCACCATGTCCAGGTCGCGACAATATCGGTAAGGCACAGGATCGGCAGCAGGATCGCCGCGGCCTGCACGGGCGGCAGCACGAGCGCCAGGACGGGCACGGCCATGACTCCTACGCCGGACAGCCCCCCCTTGGCCAGCCCCACAATCATCGCGGCCAAAGCCATCACGAAAAGCGACCAAGGGTCGTGGAACTCCGCCATATCCATGAGGTCGCCCGCTCCTGCCCTGCCCGACCGGCTGTTTCCGCCTTTCGCCGCGAAGGGTCAATCGGCGCTGCCGCAGCGGCAGCGGCGTTTGCGCCCGGCGGCGCTTTGCCCTAGATGGGCCTTGGCAGCGCAAGGGGAGATGACGCCATGGCCAGCAAGCTCGAGCAACTCCGCGAGATGACGGTGGTGGTGGCCGATACTGGCGACCTGGAGGCGGTGCGGCGGCTCAAGCCGCAGGACTGCACCACGAACCCGTCCCTGGTGCTCAAGGCGATCCAGAACCCGGCCATGGGGGAGCACATCGCCCGCGCCGTGGACAAGGGCCGCCACGCGGAGGACCCGCTGGAGACGATCGCGCAGGAGCTGACCGTGGGCCTGGGCGTGGAGCTTGCGGGCATCGTGCCCGGACGCGTCTCCACCGAGGTGGACGCCAAGCTGTCCTTCGACACCGAAGCGTCGATGGCCAAGGCGCATTCGATCATTGAGGCCTACGACCGGCAGGGCGTCGGGCGCGAGCGCATCCTGATCAAGCTCGCCTCCACCTGGGAGGGCATCCGCGCCGCCGAGAAGCTGGAGCGCGAGGGCATCCAGTGCAACCTGACGCTCCTGTTCTCCATGGCCCAAGCCAAGGCCTGCGCGGATGCGGGCGTATTCCTGATCTCGCCCTTCGTGGGGCGGATCACCGACTGGTTCGGCAAGTCCACGGGCCAGACCTACACGGCGGAGACCGACCCGGGCGTGCTGTCGGTGCGGCGCATCTACGACCACTACAAGGCGCACGGCATCGACACGGTGGTGATGGGCGCGTCCTTCCGCAACACCGGGCAGATCGAGGCGCTGGCAGGCTGCGACCGGCTGACGATCTCGCCCGACCTCCTTCAGAAGCTGGCCGAGGACGGGGGCGAGCTGCCGCGCCAGCTCACGCCCACCGAGGCGAGCGGGAAAGCCGAGCCGTTGTCCGAGGCCGCCTTCCGGTGGGAGATGAACGAGGATGCCATGGCGACGGAAAAGCTCGCCGAAGGCATTCGCAACTTCCACGCCGATGCGCTGAAGCTCGGGAAGATCATCCAGGAGCGGCTGGGGGC
>CADCUU010000035.1 GCA_902805995.1 uncultured Rubellimicrobium sp. | reverse complement strand
GAGCGGCAGGAAGGACGCCGTGTTGAACTGCCTCAGGAAGCCGAAGGCGATGACGATGGCGGGGATCACCAGCGGCAGCAGGGTCACGAACTCCACCACGGGCCGCAGCCACGGCATTCGCAGCCGGACCCAATAGGCTGTGGGCACCACGATCAGCACGCCGACCAGGATCGTCAGCAGCGACATGACGATGGAGAAGAGGAACGTCTCCTGGAACTCCGGGCTGGCCAGCACGACCGCGTAGGCGTCCAGGCTGTACTCCTCCCGCCGCATCCGAAGCGAGAACTCCACCATCCCCCAGAGCGGCACGACGAAGTACACGATGCCGAAGATCAGGGCCGCCCAGGCCAGGGCGCGGCTCATGTCGGCTCCATCCCGGGAAGGGCAGGCGGGACCCGGCTCATTTTAACCACCTTTCGGACCTGGCGCGCAGGACGATGTAGATGCCGTTCGCGATCCCCGTGACGACGATCATCCCGAAGGCGATGGCGTAGCCCGCGGCCGGGTTGCCCAGCACGTCGCCGCGGATCTGGCTGAACAGCAGGATCGGCGCGATGTTGAAGGTGGGTCCCGCCAGTGCCATCGCCGTCGCCACCGCGCCAAAGGCGTTCGCGAACAGAAGCGCGAAGGTTCCCAGAAGCGTCGGCAGCAGGATCGGAAAAGCCACCATCCGCCAGTACTGGAACCCCGTGGCACCCAGCACCAGCGCAGCCTCCCTCCACTCCCGCCGCAACCCATCCAGCGCGGGAACGATGATGAGGATCATGAGGGGGATCTGGAAGTACAGGTAGGTCGCGACCAGCCCCGACGTGCTGAACAGGTTCCAGCCATACATGCGCAGGTTGATCCCGAAAGCGTCCCGCAGCCCCAGCGTGACCAGCCCCGCCGGTCCGATCGCCGCGATGAAGGCAAAGGCCAGCGGCACCCCCGCGAACTGCGACGCCACGCCCGAAAATGTCAGGAGCGGGCTCCGCACCGCCTTGGGCAGCCCTCCCAACACGACCGCCGCCGCCATCGCAAAGCCGATCACGCAGCCCAGGGCCGCGGACCAGAGGCTCACCTTAATCGACTCCCAGAAGGCGTCGCGGATCAGCGGCGTGTTCAGCCCGCGGACATGATCCAGCGTGAAGCCTCCCTCAGTGCCGCGAAAGGCGCCCAGGACGATCTGGAGCGTCGGCAGCGCCAGGAACAGCAACGAGAAGACGAAGAAGGGGACGACCCCCAGCCAGTTGAGAGCGCGAGAGGCGCTCCTGGCCCGGCGGGGGGCCGGCGGTTCCGCCCCGGCGATGTCGCCGGGGCGGAGAGAAGTGGTCAGGTCCGCGCTCACTCGGGCGCGATCTCGGCGCCGACGACGCTGTCCCAGCCGTTGCGAATGGTCTCGGCATTGGCCTCCTGCTGCTCGAGCGTCGGGAACACGGTCTCGGCGGACGAGGTCGGCAGGTTGGCCAGCAGCTCCTCGGGGACGGCGTTGCGCGCCAGGAGGTCGTCGAGCCGCACCGGACGGCAGTAGCCCTCAAGCCAGAGAAGCTGCCCCTCGTCCGAATACAGGTGCTCCATCCAGAGCTTGGCCGCGTTCGGATGAGGCGCGTGGGCCGAGATCGCCTGCACGTAGACGCCAGCCACGGCGGCGTCCGACGGCACCACGACCTCCACGGGCGGGTTGCCGGCCAACTCGTCGCGGCGCGACAGGCCGTTGTAGTCCCAGTCGATCAGGATGGGCGTGGTCCCCTGAGCGAGCGTGCCCGTCGAGCCGTCCACCGGCACGAAATTGCCCGCCGCGTTCAGCTCCGCAAAGAAGCCGAGCCCTGCCTCAGCCGCAGCCTGCCCCGGCTCGCCCCCGCGCGCGATGCCCGCCGACATCACGGCCATCGCGGCGTTGTTGGAGGTCCGCGGATCGCCGCCCAGGCCCACCTGGCCCGCATATTCCGGCTTAAGGAGGTCGGCGAACGAGGTCGGCACCGGGTCCACGAGGTCGGTGTTCACGGCCATCGCCACCACGCCGTAATAGTCGCCGTACCAGTGCCCGTCGGGGTCCTTGGCATCCTCCGGGATCGAGTCCCAGGTCGAGACTTTGTACGGCTGCAAGAGCCCCTCGGCCTGCGCCGAAGGCCCGAATGACAGGCCGACATCGAGGACGTCAGGCGCCTGCGGCCCGGTATTGCCGACGTTGGCGCGCACCGCCTCAAGCTCCTCGGCCGAGGAGCCGGTGGGGTTCAGCTCGTTGATCTCGATGCCCGGGTACTTGGCCTTGAAGGCGTCGATCACGCCGCCGTAGTTGCACCAGTCATGCGGCAGGGCGATGGTCGTCAGCATCCCCTCGGCTTCGGCGGCGGCGACCAGCGCCTCCATGTCGGTGCCGGTCGCGGCCTCCTGCGCATGGGCCAGGCCCGCCACAAGGCTCGCGGCGCCGGCGGTCAGCGCCAGCCAGGTCATCGTTTTCATCAGTAACTCCCCAGATCCGCCGGTTCGTGAGTCCGTCCGGCTTGTGCCGCGTAGCTAACGCCGGAAACGGTTTCGTGACAATCGCCTTGTCACGAATGGACCGCCTGGTAAAAATCTGATCCCCAACCCAAAACCGATGAAAAAAGGGGCGCGCGACACACGTCGCGCACCCCTCTCACTTGTCTCCGTCCAGGCGCCGCTACTCCGCGACGTGCAGCACCGGCCGGGTCTTGTCCCCCTCGATCCGCAGGAGCCGCGCCTCCAGGGCCGCGATCTCCGCCCGCCGCGCGGCGAGGCCAGAAGCCAGCTCCCGCGCATCGGGCGCCTCAGGCTCCTCGTCCTTGGTGCCGATGAACCGGCCAAAGACCCACGACACCGCCCGCTGCAGGTCATCCATGATGAGGAAGAACGACGGCACGATCACTAGGCTCAGCACCGTGGACACGATGATGCCCCCGATCACCGCCGTGGCCATCGGCGCGCGGAACGACCCGCCTTCGCCCACGCCCAGCGCCGACGGCAGCATCCCAGCCGACATGGCGATGGAGGTCATGACGATCGGCTGGGCGCGCTTGTGCCCGGCCTCCACCACCGCCTCGAACCGGTTCATCCCCTTCGCCATCATCTCGATGGCGAAGTCCACAAGGAGGATCGCGTTCTTCGTCACGATCCCCATCAGCATCAGGATGCCGATCATCACCGGCATCGACACCGGGTTCCGCGTCAGGATCAGCGCCGCCGCGACCCCCCCAATGGCAAGGGGGAGGGAGAACAGGATGGTGAAGGGCTGGATCACCGACCGGAACAGCAGGATCAGCACCGTCAACACCAGGAGAAGCCCCAGCACCATCGCGTTCACGAACGAGCCCACGAGCTCCTGCTGGACCTCCGCGTCGCCCGACTCGGCCACGCGCACGCCCTCGGGCAGATCGACGCCAGCCACGATCTCGTTGAACCGCGCCGTGGCCGTGCCCAGCGGCACGCCCGAGGGCAGGTTCGCGCCCAGCGTCGCGATACGCTCGCGGTTGAGCCGGTCGATGGCGGACGGCCCCTCGCTGATGCGGATATCCGCCACGGCATTGAGGGGGACCGACCCGCCCCGCGCCGTCGGCACCCGCAGCGCGCCGATCCGGGCCAGATCCTCGCGCGTCTGGCCCGTCAGCTCGACCCGCACCGGGATGAGCCGGTTGTCGATGCTCACCTTGGCCAACGCATCGTCGAAGTCGCCGATGGTCGCCACGCGCACCGTCTGGGCGATGGCAGCCGTGGTGACGCCCAGCCGCGCCGCTTCCTCGCTCCTCGGCGTGACCTGAAGCTCGGGCCGGGGCAGGGCGCCTTCGGCCGAGACGCCTTCCAGCAGGGGCTCCCCGCTCAGCGCCTCCTCCAGCCGCCGCACCGCCTCGTTGAGCGCGACGGGGTCATCGGACAGGATCGAGTAGGTGATGTCACGGTTGCCGCCCCCCGGACCCGCCGCCAGACGATAGGCGCGGATGTCGGGGATCGGCGCGATGAGGCCGATGACCTCTTCCTCGATCTCCCATTGCGGGCGGATGCGACCATGCGGCGGCACGTCGGGCACCATCTCGCCCACGACCGGAACCCGCTCCACGATATCCAAGAGCTTGCGCTCCAGCGAGTTGTCGAGCCGGTCAAGGATCACCGTGACCGAGGCGCGCCGGATGTCGAGCCCGCCGCGAGGCGAGGCCCCGCCCAGCACGAACACGTCCTTCACTCCGTCGACGTTGCTGATGGCCGTGGTGATCGCGTCCGTCGTGGCCTCCGTGTCCTCCAGCCGGCTTCCCGGCGGCAGCTCGACCGAGACCTGGAAGCGGCTCGCATCCTCCTCCGGGAACAGCGATCCCGGCACCTGCACCATGAAGTACACGGACACGATCAGCACGCCGAACGCCGTGAGCAGCGTCAGGTACCGCGCCGGAATGAACAGGAACCGCCCCCCGGACGTGGCCCGCACGAAGCGCAGGTAGCCGCGCATCAGGGCCCCGTCCTTGTGGTCGTGATTCCCGCCGTCCTTGGCACGCATCATGTAGGCCGCCATCAGCGGTGTGATGAGCCGCGCGACCAGAAGCGAGAACAGCACCGCAATGGCCACCGTCAGGCCGAACTGCCGGAAGTACTGCCCCGGGATGCCGGGCATGAAGCTCACCGGCACGAAGACGGCGATGATGGTGAAGGTGGTCGCGATGACCGCGAGGCCGATCTCGTCGGCCGCGTCGATAGCGGCGCGGTAGGGCGACTTGCCCATCCGGATGTGCCGCTGGATGTTCTCGATCTCCACAATGGCGTCGTCCACCAGGATGCCGGTGGCCAGCGTGATCGCGAGGAAGGAGATCAGGTTGAGCGAGAAGCCCAGAAGGTCCATCGCCCAGAAGGTCGGGATCGCCGACAGCGGCAGCGCCACGGCGGCGATGAAGGTCGCGCGCCAGTTCCGCAGGAACAGCAGCACCACGAGCACCGCGAGGATCGAGCCCTCGATCAGCGTGTGGATCGCGGCCTCGTAGTTGCCCTCGGTGTAGAAGACAGTGTCGTCGATCAGCCGGATATCCACGCCCGGGTTCTCGGCGCGGATCTCGTCCAGCTGGTGGTTCACGACCTCCGACACGCTCACCTCCGAGGCGCCCTTGGCCCGGAAGATCGCAAAGGTGACCACGTCCTGTCCGTTCACCTTGGTAAAGGACCGCAGCTCCTCGAAGCTGTCGGACACGGTGCCCAAGCTGTCGAGCCGCACCTGCTGCCCCGTGGGCAGGGAGATGGTCGTGGAGGCAAGCCGCTCCGCATCGCCCTGGTCGCCCAAGACGCGGATCGCCTGCTCGCCCGCGCCCAGATCGGCCCGGCCAGCACCCTGGTTGGAGTTGGTGAGGGAGATCTGCTGGCTGACCTGCGCCGCGGTGATCCCATAGGCATCGAGCCGCGAGGGGTCGAGCGTGATGAGGATCTCGCGGTCGGCACCGCCGTAGCGGTCCACGCGGCCCACGCCGGACAGCCCTTGAAGGTCGCCGGTGATCGTGTCGTCCACGAACCAGCTCAGCTCCTCGAAGGTCATGGCCGGTGCCGAGACGGCGAAGGTCATGATCGCCCCGCCCTCGACGTTCACGCGCGTGACGCGCGGCTCGTCCACGCCTGCGGGCAGGGAGCCGCGGATCTGGTCGATCTGGTCCTTGACGTCCTGCACCGCCTGGTCGGTCGGGACCTCCATGCGGAACTCGACCACCGTGGAGGACATGCCGTCCGTGACGGTGGAGGTGACGTTCTTCACCCCCGCGATGCCCGCGACGGCGTTCTCCACCTCTCGCGTCACCTGCGTCTCAAGCTCGGCGGGCGCGGCCCCCGGCTGCGACACGCTGACCGACACGACCGGCACGTCGATGGTGGGGAACTGGGTGATGGGCAGGCCGGTGAAGCTCTGCCAGCCCATGATGAGCAGCAGCGCAAAGGCCAGAAGCGGCGCGACCGGGTTTCGGATCGCCCATGCGGAGAAGTTCATGGCGCTTGCTCTCCTTCCGTCGGCGTGGCCGACGCGGTTTCGACGGATTGATCAGGGGCGGCGATCGGGTTGATCCGGTCGCCGGGGCGCACGAAGGCGCCGGCCTTGGTCACGACGAGGTCCCCGGCTTCAAGCCCTTCGGTGATTCCGATGAGCCCGCCGTCGCGGATGCCGGTCGTCACGTTCACGCGCTCCACCACGCCATCGCGCACGCGCATGACGCTGGTGCCATCTGGGCCCGATCCCACGGCGGTGACGGGCACCGCGAGGCCCTCGGCCTCGCTCACGCGGATCTCGGCGGTCAGGAACATGCCCTTCACCACGCGCTCGGGCTCCGCGATCTCGACGCGGGCGGTGCCCAAGCGGGTCGTCGGGTCGATCGCCGGCTCCACGAGGCGAACCTCTCCGGCGATGCCTGCCGCACTTTCCATGGCCGACAGCGTGGCCGCCTGCCCGGGCTCCAGCCGCAGGAGGTCCTGCTCGGCCACGTCGGCGCGCAGCTCCATCGCGTTGTCGCGGACGATAGTGAACATCGCCCCGGAGGCGGAGGAGGCGATCGCCCCCACCTGCGCGTTCCTGGCCACCACAAGGCCGCTCACCGGGGCCTCGACCTCGGCGCGCGACAGCTGCAGCTCGGCATTCGCCGTCTGCGCCTCCACGAGCTCAAGCTGCGCTTGGGCCGACGCGACCCCCTGTTCCGCCACGCGAACGGAGGCACGGGCGGCCTCGGCGGCGGCGGTGGTCTGGTCGGCCTGCGCCTGCGACACGGTCCCCGCCTGGGCAAGCTCCACATTGCGCGCGGCCTGCCGCTCGGATTCCTCGGCGTTGGTGGTGGCCTGCAGCAGGCTCGCCTCCGACTGCGCGATCTGCGCCTCGACCGAGGCGCGGTTGGCCGCCAGTTGCGAAAGCTGCAACTCCAGCGTGGAGGTCGAAAGCCGCGCGAGCACCTGTCCCGCCTCGACCGTGTCGCCCACATCGACCAGCAACTCGTCGATGGGCTGCCCCTCCACGAGGGGCTGGACCTGCACCTCCTCGACCGCATCCACCAGGCCCGACGCCATCACCCGGTCCACCAGCGGCACGGCGCGCACCTCGGAGACGGTGATCGCGGGCAGGCCCGCTTCGGCCTCCGCCTCAGCAGTTGGCTCGGCCGCAGGTTCGACACCTGTTTCGGCGGTGGCTTCCGTGGCCGCGGGCACCTCAGCCTCCTGGGCGAGGGCAAGTGCCGGTGAGGCGATCAGGGCGGCGGCCAAAAGCGCGCGCAAGGGGGCAGTCATGTCAGTGGTCCTTCAGTTCGGCCAGGGCGTCGTCGATGACGCGCTCGATGGTCCGCATCACAAGTTCGGTGAGTTCCCCGTCACGGGGCTGGGCGCGCGCCACATTCGCGGTCATCGCACCATGAATGATCAGGAAGATGAGCCGCGCATGAACCAGCAGGCGCGGCGAAGGCTCGTCCCCGGTCAGGCCTCCGGCGCGTCCAAGTACGGTGGCGACGCGGTTGATGATTCCTTCTTCCATCCTGGCCAGAATCGTCGCGACCTCGGGCTTGCGCGCCGCCGCCGCCGCGATCTCGGCCCAGAGAAGGTCCTCGCCGCCGCAATGCTCGTCCAACTGCACCCGCAGCCCGACCTTGAGGGCCGAGAGCGGGTCGGGCGATGCCATGATTCCCCGGAACACCTCCTCGATCTCGGCGAGGTCGCGGGCGATCAGCGCTTCCACGATGGCGGCCTTGGAGGGGAAGTAGCGGTAGAAGTTTCCCGCGCTCATGCCCGCCGCGCGCGCCAGGTCCTGCATCGACGCCCCGTCGAAGCCCTTTTCCACAAAGGCGTGCCGCGCATGCACGAGGATCTCGTCGCCGCGCTGCGCAGCGTCGCTTGCCTCGGGGGAGCGGGCAGGGACATGGGACATCAGCTCATGGGGCAAAGGCTCGAATCTCCTCGAGGGCAGGGGTGAATGAACGTTCATTCAGATGGGCGAGACGAGAGTTCTTGTCCAGAGGGCAAGTGACGTCCGGTCACAAAATCCTTCGCCTCGGCGTTATCCTGCCTCAGCATTGGGCGCGAGTGCGGAGAACCTGACCTAGCGACACCTCTGGACACCGCCAGCGCGCTCGCCTAATAGGCCCCTACCCGACGCGAAGCACATGCCCGCGTCCCCGTGCCTGGGTAGCTCAGGGGTAGAGCAGTCGACTGAAAATCGACGTGTCGGTGGTTCAAATCCGCCCCCGGGCACCACTTAACTCTTCGACTAGGGCTTGTTGACGTTTGAGGATTCCCAGTTCGGTCGGTGAGTGATTCAAGGTGGCCAAAGGGGAGGCCAGCTTGATCCGCACAACACTGACTGACACGCAATGGTTGCTCATGGCTCCGCACTGCTTGGGGCGGGAGGGTGATCCCGGCCGCACGGGACCCGATCCACGTCGTTTCGTTGAGGCGGTGCTGTGGATTGCGCGCACCGGGTGCCCGTGGCGCGATCTGCCTGAGGCATTCGGCAAGTGGAACTCGGTCTTCAAGCGGTTCCGCCGATGGGTGAAGGCGGACGCATTCTACCGGATGTTCAGAGCCTTGGCCGAAGACGCCGACTTCGAGTACGCGATGATCGACGGCAGCATCGTCAAGGTCCACCGCCACGGACAGGGCGCAAAAGGGGGACTCAGGGCCAGGCCATCGGGCGCTCCCGGGGCGGCGTGACCACCAAGATCCTGGCGCTGGCCGACGCGCTCGGCAACCTCATCGACTTCCGCCTGCTGCCCGGACAAGCCCACGACCTGCGCGCCACGGCGGCGCTGATCGACGGTCTGAGGTGCGGCCAGCTTCTCGCCGACCGGGCGTTCGATGCGAACTGGCTGCGCGATGCGCTCAACGAGGCGGGGATCGAGCCAGTCATACCCCCGAAATCCAACCGCCGGCTTCCGGCCGAGT
>CADCUU010000034.1 GCA_902805995.1 uncultured Rubellimicrobium sp. | reverse complement strand
GGTCCGTCCCTTCGAGGACCGGATGACCTTCCTCAACCCCGGCGACGCCCTCGTCCCCGGCATCACCGCCGTGGAGGCGTATGGCCACACCCCCGGCCACATGGCCTACCTCCTCGACAGCGGCGGCAGCCGCATGATGCTCACCGCCGACACCACGAACCACTACGTCTGGTCGCTGGAGCACCCCGAATGGGAGGTCCTCTACGACGCCGACAAGGCACAGGCCGCCACCACCCGCCAGCGCATCCTCGGCATGCTCGCCGACGAGCGCATCCCCATGCTGGGCTACCACATGCCCTTCCCCGCCGCGGGCTTCGTGGAGCGTGAGGGCGAGGGCTTCCGCTGGGTTCCGGTCACCTACCAGTTCACGTCCTGACACAAGACGAGGGGAGCCGCGGCCCCCCTCGAACCCCCGCGCCGGGAGCGCCTCCAGGCGCACCGCCCCCTACAGCCGCGCCCGCCTTGCATCCGTCGACCTCGCCCGGCATGGTCCGGGCGACTCCGGAGACCACCATGCGCGACATCCTCACCGTCACCCTGAACCCCGCGCTCGACTTCGCGACCCATGTGGACAGCGTCCTCCCCAACGTAAAGCTCCGCTGCGCCGCGCCCCGCACCGATCCGGGCGGCGGCGGCATCAACGTCTCCCGCGCCATCGCGCTCCTCGGCGGCTCCTCGCGCTGCCTCGTGGCCCTGGGCGGCCGCAACGGCGAAACCCTCGCGGACCTCCTGCGCGCCGCCGGCATCGACCTCATCATCCACAAGGCCCCCGGCGAAACCCGCTCCTCCCTCTCCGTGCGCGACGAAAACCGCGGCGACCAGTACCGCTTCATGCTCCCCGGCCCCCCCTGGTCCCCCCTCGACGTGATCGAGGCCGAGCGCACCATCGTCGACTCCGCGCAAGCCGGCGGCCTTTCGGTCGTTTCGGGCACCCTGCCCCCCGGCGTCCTGCCCGACATCGTCCCCGACCTCTGCGGCAAGCTCCGCGCCAGGGGGAGCGAGGTCGTCGTCGACACCTCCGGCCCCGCCCTCCACCTCCTCGCCCGCGCCAAGGGTCCCGCCCCCGACATCCTCCGCATGAACCAGGAGGAGGCCGACGACCTCGCCCGCCGCAAGCTCCACGACATCCGCGACAGCGCCGACTTCGCGCAGGAGCTCGTCCGCCGCGGCGTCGCGGGCAAGGTGATCGTCGCGCGCGGCCCCGAAGGCTCGGTGCTGGCTACCGCCACCGACCGCTTCCACTACCGCGCCGCCGACGTGCCGGTCCGCAGCAAGGTCGGCGCGGGCGACACCTTCGTGGGCGCCTTCACCCTGTCCCTCGCCCAAGGCAACGACCTCCCCCGGGCGCTGCGCCGCGCCGTCGCCGCCGCCTCTGCCGCCGTGATGACCGAAGGCACCGCCCTCTGCCGCCGCGAGGACGCCGAACGCCTCACCGAACTCTGCGAAGCCGGCGAGGTCTGACCGGACGGCGGGGTCCCGCCACTTCCCAAGCCCCACGGAACGACCGCTCCCGCGCGACGGTTAGGTCCCCGACCCGACCGCCCGCCAGGAGCCGCCCTCATGCACCCCGTCGCCGC
>CADCUU010000033.1 GCA_902805995.1 uncultured Rubellimicrobium sp. | reverse complement strand
ACATCCTCAACGTGTATCGCCTCGCCGTCGAGCAGGTGCCCTTTGCACAGCCGGTGCTGGACTCCTTCCGCTTCACCTCGGGCTTCGGGCCGCGCTGGGGCCGGATGCACCAGGGCACCGACTTCGCGGCGCCCATCGGCACGCCCGTCCACGCCCCCGCCGAGGGCGTGGTCACCTTCGCGGGCTGGGCCTCGGGCTACGGCCGCCTCATCAAGATCCAGCACGCGAACGGCATCGAGACCCGCTATGGCCATTTGAACGCGATCCGCGTCGAGGTCGGGCAAAGGGTCTCGCTTGGGGAACGGATCGGTGATATCGGGAATTCCGGACGCTCCACCGGGCCCCACCTCCACTACGAGATCCGGGTCGGCGGCGAGCCCATCAACCCCATGATCTACCTCGGAGCAGGTGAAGATGTTCTCTAAGTCGAAGATCAACGAGCCGGGCCCGGCACAGGCCGCGCAGCCGCAGGCGACCCCTGCAGCCCCGGCCCCCACCGGCACGGCCGTCGGTCAGGCGGCGGACTACCGGCCCCAGGCGCCCAAAGCCAAGCCCCCGGCCTCGATCCTGAGCTCGGACCTGCACATCAAGGGCAATCTGCGCACCACCGGCGATATCCAGATCGAAGGCCAGATCGAGGGCGACATCCGCGCGCATCTCCTGACCGTCGGCGAAGGCGCCACCGTCAAGGGTGAGCTGGTCGCGGACGACGTGGTCATCAACGGCCGGATCATCGGTCGGGTCCGGGGCCTCAAGGTGCGCCTCACCTCCACCGCGAGGGTCGAGGGCGACATCATCCACAAGACCATCGCCATCGAATCGGGAGCGCATTTCGAGGGCTCCGTACAGCGCCAGGACGACCCGCTGAACGCGGCGACCAAGGTGCTGCCCAAGCCCGTGATGCCCGGCGACGGTCAGCCCTGATCGCACAATGACATCCGGCAGCGAGAATGCACGGCCCCCGCCCACCCGGTCGGGGGCCGCTTCGTTTCTTGATGGCCGCTCCCGCCGTCCTCTCCTTTGGGCCGCGATCCTCGCCTCGGCGCTGGGCTTCATCGACGGCTCGGTCCTGGCCATCGCGATCCCGTCCATTCGCGACGGTCTCGGCGCGACGCTCGCGGAGGCCCAGTGGGTGTCCAACGCCTATATGCTGACGCTCTCGGCGCTGATCCTGGCGGGCGGCGCCCTGGGGGATCGCTTCGGGACGGCGCGCGTCTTCGCGGCAGGGATTGCGGGCTTCATCCTGTCCTCGCTCATCTGCGCCGCGGCACCGAGCGCCACGCTTCTTATCGGCGCCCGTGCGCTGCAAGGGGCCGCCGCCGCGCTCATGGTGCCAGGGTCGCTGGCCCTCATCGCCCGCACCTTCCCCCCAGAGGAGCGGGGGCGCGCCATCGGAACGTGGGCCGCCGCGTCGGCACTCACGACCGCGCTCGGCCCGATCCTGGGCGGGCTTCTTCTCTCGTTCGATGTGCCGGGCGTCTGGCGCTGGATCTTCGCGGTGAACCTTCCGTTAGGTGCACTCGCCCTCTGGCTCATGCGCGATGCGCTTCGGCGCGATCAGGGCCGCCCGGGGCACCCCGTGGACTTCGCGGGGGCCGCGCTCGCGACCGTCGGCCTCGGCCTCCTCGCGGCTGGCCTGACGCAAGAGCCCGGGAATGCCGCGCTCGCAATAGCGGGGCTCGCCAGCCTCGCCATATTCGTTGCGGTGGAGGCACGAAGCGCCCATCCCATGATGCCCCTCAGGCTCTTTCGAGACAGGGGCTTCGCGGCAGCGAATCTGGCCACCTTTGCCCTCTATGCGGCGCTGTCCGCCGTGCTCTTCTACCTGCCCATGCTGCTGATCGCCGGCTGGGGCCTGTCGGAGCTTCTGACGAGCCTCGCCTTCGCTCCTCTGTCAGTGGCCATCTTCCTGCTGTCCTCGCGATTCGGCGCCATGGCGGATCGCACTGGCCCCGGGCCGTTGATCGCGGGCGGCGCGGCGCTGGTGGCGCTGGGTTATGCCTGGCTCGCGCTCGCGCTCGGCTGGCAGTCCTTTTGGGTAGGGGTGCTGCCGCCCATGCTCCTCGCGGGCCTCGGCATGGCGATGGTCGTGGCGCCCCTGTCCGCCGCCGTCATGGGCGGCGTGTCGGAGGACGACAGCGGCGCGGCCTCGGGCATCAACAACGCGGTGAGCCGGGTGGCAGGGCTTATTGCCGTGGCTATGCTCGGCGCGGTCGCCGCGTCCGTATATCGCTCAACGGGTGGTTCATTGACCTACGGCGAGGTCGGCCAGGCCACAGGCCATGCCGACGCCATGACGCGGAGCTTTGCCGTCGTGGCCTGGATCGCGTCCGCCCTCGCCGCTCTGTCGGCTCTCCTGGCTGTCATAGGCCTGCGCCCGTCGAAGGCCCACACCCGCGACCCGACTCAGGCCAGGGCGCGCCGGTAGACGTGCCACGTCGCGTGGCCAAGCACCGGCAGGACCACGACAAGCCCCAGGAACCAGGGCACCAGCGCCACCAGAGTCGTCACAGCGATGAACAGCGCCCAGGCGCCCATCACGACCGGGTTGGCCGCGACCACCTGAACGCTCGCGATCATCGCGCTCACGAAGTCGATCTCGCGGTCGAGGAGCAGCGGTAGGCTCACCACCGTGAGCGCAAAAAGCAGAAAGGCCAGGATGCCACCGACCACGACCTGCACCGCGACCATGGTCAGCCCCTCTGGCGTGAGGAAGGGATCCCAGCTCGTGCTGATGTTGGTCAGCGTGGACAGCCCCATGAAGAGAGCAAAGATCATGTGGGCCAGGAAGGTGTAGAACAGGAAGTAGATCACGATGATCGCCCCGGCCCAGGGCAGCTGCCGCGTCCTCTCCTGCCACACGACGCCGAGGACGCCGGGCCAGGTCAGCGGTTCCCCCCGCTCGATTCGCCGACTCACCTCATAGAGGCCCGCCGCCGCGAAGGGCGCGACCAGCGGGAACCCGAGCGAGGCCGCCAATGTCCAGACCACGGTCCCCGCGCCCAGCCAGACCATCAGGAATCCGCCCAGGACATAGACCGTGCTGAAGAACAGCCCGAACCGTGGCGCGGCGCGGAAGTCCGAAACCCCGGCCCGCAAAGCATGGCGCAGATCATCAAAGGAAAGCTGCCTGGACTCGGGCAGCGGCGAGGCCGAGGGCGGCGCTGGCTCGAATCGCGGTCCGGCGTCGAACTCTATCATTCAAGGCTCCTCCCCCCTCCGAGTGTTGCGCGAAGGGGGACGGCTGAGAAGCCTCTTTTCGATGTGTCGGCGACCCAGGCCGAAGCGCGGGTCGCCCCAGTCGTCAGCAGCCCAGACGGGCGCGCTCCTCGACAGCTTCCTGACGCGCGCTCTCGCTCGAGTCGGCGCTCTCGATGATCAGGGCGAGCTGCTCGCACTCGCCCGCATTGCCGGGAGCGTTGAGAGCAGAGTCTGCGATACCCTCGGGGGTCGTCGCGGTCGTGTTGATGTCGTTCGCGCCGAGCGGGGCCAGCGTGGTGCCCCCGCCGGAGCTCATCATGCCCTCTTCGCAGGCGGCAAGAAGAACCAGGGCTGGCACGGCGAGGAACATGGGTCGGAAAAGCATAGGCAAACCTCCATAGGATTTGATCCAGGAGTTAGGCCCGCTCACCTTTTCGTCAATCTTCCGCGAGCGCCTCGGCCCGGCTCTTGCCCGCCACATCCTGCGCCAGCGTCGCCGCCATGAACGCATCGAGGTCGCCATCCAGCACCCCCTGCGTGTCGGACGTCTCGAACCCGGTACGCAGATCCTTCACCATCTGATAGGGTTGAAGCACATAGGAGCGGATCTGGTTGCCCCAGCCCGCGTCGCCCTTGGCTTCGTGCGCAGCGTTGATGGCCGCGTTCCGCTTGTCGAGCTCCAACTGATAGAGCCGCGATTTCAACGCCTGCATGGCAATGTCGCGGTTCTGGTGCTGGGACTTGAGGGATGACGTGACAACGATGTTGGTTGGGAAGTGCGTGATCCGCACGGCGGAGTCGGTCTTGTTGACGTGCTGCCCGCCAGCGCCCGACGACCGGTAGGTGTCGATGCGGATGTCCTTGTCCTGCACCTCGATCTCGATGTTGTCGTCCACCACCGGATAGACCCACACCGAAGCGAAGGACGTCTGCCGCTTGTCGCCCGAGCCGAAGGGGGAAATCCGCACCAGCCGATGCACACCCGATTCCGACTTGAGCCAGCCATAGGCGTTGTGCCCGCTGATCTGGTACGAGGCCGACTTAATCCCCGTCTCCTCGCCCGCGGTCTCGGACTGAAGCTCAACCTTGTAGCCCTTGGACTCGGCCCAGCGAACATACATGCGCGCCAGCATCGACGCCCAGTCGCAGCTTTCGGTCCCGCCCGCGCCCGCGTTGATCTCGAGGAATGTGTCGTTCGCGTCCGCCTCCCCGTCGAGCAGCGCTTCCAGCTCCTTCGCGGCGGCCTTTTCGCCCAGGGTCCGCAGCGCGGCCTCCGCCTCGACCACGATGGATTCGTCACCCTCCATCTCACCCATCTCGATGAGCTCGATGTTGTCGTTGAGCTCGCGCTCCATCGCCTCAACACCGTTGAGCTTGTCGAGGAGCACCTGCCGGTCGCGCATCAGCTTCTGCGCGGCCACGGGGTCGTTCCACAGCGACGGGTCCTCGACCCGGGCATTGAACTCCTCCAGCCGGTGGCGCGCGGTCTCGCGGTCCATGCGGCGGCTCACGAGGTCGATCGAGCCGCGGATGGAATCGACGATGTTCTGCGTCTCGGTGCGCATGGGTTGTCCTTCGGCGATGATCGCGGGGTCATAGCCCGACCCTAGGAGCCGGGCAAGTCGGGCCGGGCAAATCGGGCCGGGCAGGCCAATCGGGCGGCCCCGCTGAATTGGGCCTGCCCGCCCGTCTCAGTAAAGGCCGCCGGAGGTCATCGTGCCGAGCGACGCATTGCCGTCGGTCACGGTAGCCGTCCCGCCCGTCGAGGTGGTCACGTTGCGCGACGCCGCGCGCACCTCCTCCACCAGCGGAAGGTCCCCCGCGATCTCGAAGCCACCATCGAAGGTCACGCCAAAGATCGGCTCCTCGCCCGCGCGGAAGCATTCCGAGACGACGTTCTCCCCTTCCGCATCGTCGGACAGCCGCGCGCCCGAGAAGCGGTCGATCTTGATGAAGCTGCAGCCCTCGGGCACCTCGAAGGGGCCGCCGCCGAACCGCTCGGTCGCGGGCTCCATGAACTCCTGGAACACGGGCGCACACATGCCGCCGCCCGAAGCATCCCCCATGCTGCGCGGCGTGTCGTAGCCGATGTAGCAGCCCGCCACGATATTCGAGGAATAGCCCACGAACCACACGTCCTTGGCCTCGTTCGTCGTGCCCGTCTTGCCGGCGATGGGGACGGGCAGGTCGATGGCGCGCGCGGCGGTGCCCCGCTGGACCACGCCTTCCATCATGGAGGTGAGCTGGTAGGCCGTGACCGCGTTCATGATCCGCGACCGCTCGCTCACGATCTCGGGCGCGGCGCCGGGGGTCAGGACCGGCATCGTGCAGTCGAGGCATTGGCGCTGGTCGTGGCGGTAGATCGTCTGGCCGTAGCGGTCCTGCACCCGGTCGACGAGCGTGGGCTCCACCCTCTCGCCGCCATTGGCGAACATGGCATAAGCCGCGACCATGCGGAACAGCGTGGTCTCCTGCGACCCCAGGGCGTTCGACAGGTAGGGGCTCATGTCGCCGTAGACCCCGAACCGCTCGGCATATTCCGCGACCGTGTCCATCCCCACCTCCTGCGCGAGGCGGATGGTCATGAGGTTCCGCGACATCTCGATGCCGGTCCGCAGCGGCGTGGGCCCATAGAACTCCCCGCTGGAGTTCTGCGGCGTCCAGAGACCTTCGGGCGTGTCGATCTCGATGGGGGCGTCCACCACGATGGTCGCGGGCGTGTACCCCGAGTCGAGCGCCGCCGCATAGACGAAGGGCTTGAAGGCCGAGCCCGGCTGCCGCCGCGCCTGCGTGGCCCGGTTGAACACCGACGACTGATACGAGAAGCCGCCCTGCATCGCGATGACGCGGCCGGTGTTCACATCCATCGCCATGAAGCCGCCCTGCACCTCCGGCACCTGCCGCAGCGTCCAGCGCTGGAAGGAGCCGTCCTCGCCCAGAAGGCGGCGCACATGGACCACGTCGCCCACGGCGAAGGTGTCGGCGAACGACCCCGGGATCCAGTCAATGTCGTCGCGAGGGACCACCGGCTCCTCGTCGTGCCGACCCTCGATCCCGAGGCGCATCTGCTGGTCGCCGATCTCCAGCACCACGGCGGGGTACCAGCGCCCATCCAGCGCGATGTCGCGCGCAATTTCCGTGGCGGCCAGCGCCTTGCGCCAGCTTTCCTCGCTGGCCAGCGCCTCGGCCTCCAGCGTCAGTCCGGAGCCGCGCCATTCCCCCTGCGACCGGTCGAACCGCTCCAGCGCGCGTTGCAGCGCCTCGGCGGCGGTGACCTGAAGCTCCGGGTCCACCGTCGCGCGGATCGACAGGCCCGCGGTGAAGAACTCCTCCTCTCCAAAGTTCTGCGACAGCTGGCGCCGGATCTCGTCGGTGAAGTAATCGCGCGGCGGCAGGGTGGCGCGGAAGCTCTCGTAGTCCCCCGACTGCACGGTGTGCAGCGGCGCGTCCCGTTCGGCCTCGTAGGTGGCCTGGTCGATATAGCCGTCCTCGTACATCCGCCGCAGGACGTAGCCGCGCCGCGACAGCGCGGCCTCCCGGTCCTCGACGGGATGCAGGTCGTTCGGCCGTTGGGGCAGCGAGGCGAGGTAGGCGGCTTCCCCCGCCGTCAGGTCCGACAGCGGCTTGTTGAAGTAGGTCAGCGCCGCCGAGGTCACGCCGTAGGAATTCAGGCCCAGGAAAATCTCGTTGAGGTAAAGTTCTAGGATCTTGTCCTTGGAAAGAGTCTGCTCGATCCGCGTGGCGAGGATGATCTCCTGCACCTTGCGCTCGACGGTGACCTCCCCGCTCAGGAAGATGTTCTTGGCGACCTGCTGCGTGATCGTGGACGCGCCACGCACATCCTCGCCCCGGGACCGGACGGCCTCCACGATGGCAGCGGCGATGCCTTGGGGGTCATAACCCGGATGCGTGTAGAAATTCTGGTCCTCTGCCGCGACGAAGGCGTGCTTCACGAGGTCCGGCATCTCCTCTGCGGGGGTGAAGAGCCGCCGCTCGCGGGCGAACTCGTCGATGATCCGCCCCTCGCCGCTGTAGACGCGGCTGATCGTGGGGGGTGAATACTGCGCCACCGCCTCGTGCGACGGCAGGTCCCGCCCATAGATGAAGAAGATCGCGCCCAGCGTGATGGCGCCCATCGCGAGGCCCAGGGTGAGCATCGAGAAGATGCCCCCGAGAAAGGACAAGAAGATTCGGAGCAAGGGGCCAATCCACGAGGAAAAATGAACAGGTCGCTTATAGGCAAGCCTGCCCCCGCGGTCAAAAGCCGATCTGTGGCATGGGCGCCATCGCGCCCGGGGAGGACTCCGGCGCAAGGCCGCGCTATATGCACCGCAATGCAAGACCCAAGGACATCATGAAGCCCGAGGACGTCGTCGCCACCTATGACCGCGAAGGTCCCGCCTGGGCCCAGACACGGGACCGCCGCCTGATCGAACGCCCCTGGCTCGACCGGGCGCTCGCCATCGCTCCGCATCCGCACGGGCGCCGTCGCGTGCTGGACCTGGGCTGCGGCGCAGGCCGCCCCATCGCGGAATATCTGATCGACCGGGGCTGCCTTGTCACCGGCGTGGACGCATCGCGCCAGATGATCGAGCTGTTCGCTCGCGTGGTCCCCCGCGCCGTGGCGCTCCATGCCGACATGCGGACTCTCAAGCTGTCGCAGGACTTCGACCTCGTAGTCGCCTGGGACAGCTTCTTCCATCTGTCGCCGGACGACCAGCGCACCACATTCGGGGTGTTCCAGGCCCATACGGCCCTGGGCGGCGTGCTCCTCTTCACCGCGGGGCCTCAGGCGGGGGAGCCCATCGGCACCATCGGAGAGTCGCCCCTCTACCACGCGAGCCTCGACCCCGAGGAGTACCGCGCCCTCTTCGACAGGCATGGCTTCGCGGAACTGGGCTACTGGCCTGAGGAACCCGCCTGCGGGGGCCGCACCATCTGGATGGCCCGCCGAGTCTAGCGCCGCAGCAGAGGCTCGCGCGCGGCCTCCTGCGTGGCCCAGTCGCCCAATGCCGCGACCATGCCGGCGACGATGGCGGCTCGCCCCTCGGGCGTGGCCAGCCGCATCCGGTCGCCCGCGTCGGACAGGAACCCCACCTCGATCAGGACCGACGGAAAGTCGGCGGCTTGGAGCACCGCGAGGTTGGCCTGCCGCAGCGCGCGACCGTTCACCACTGCGCCCGCCTCCTCCAGCGCCCCGGCCACCGCCTGCGCCAGCCGCTCGGACCGCGGCGTGGTGTCGAGCCGCGCGAGGTCCATCAGCGCCGTCGCAAGTTCGTCATCCTGCCCTTGGAGGTCGAGCCCGGCCAGAAGGTCGCCCGCCTCGTGCCGTTCCACCATCCGGGCCGAGGCGCCGTCCACCGCCTCCTGCGTCAGCGTGTAGATGGAGGCGCCCGAGGCCGCGTCCGCCTCCAGCGCATCGGCATGGAGCGAAACGAGCACGTCCGCCCCCGCAGCCCGCGCGATGGTCATGCGCCGCTGCAGGGGCACGAAGATATCCTCCTCCCGCGTCAGCACCGGGTGCACCCCCGCGCGACCAAGCGCGAGCGCCAGCTCCCGCCCCAGCGCCAGCATCAGATGCGCCTCCCGCAGGCCATCCCGCTCCGCGCCCGGGTCGATACCACCATGCCCGGGGTCGATGGCCACCACCAAGCGGTCGTCGGCCTGCGGACTCGCCGGGACGACCGGATC
>CADCUU010000032.1 GCA_902805995.1 uncultured Rubellimicrobium sp. | reverse complement strand
CAGCGCCCGGACAAGGACGGAGGGGTCGCGGAATTCATGGCCGAGCCGCTGCGACAGGTCACGGAGAGCCAGCGATATCCTCATCGCACGACCTCCAGAAGGCGGCCGAGCCGCCAGCCCCTCGGGTCCCAGGGGTGCCGCGCCTCCGAGGAGGCCAGCACGAGGTCCACACGTCCGATCACCAGTTCCTCCGCCACGAGCCCTGTTCCCCGCACCCCGCGCGCAAGACGGCTGTCCTGCGCCGCGTCGCGGTGGTCACCCAGGATGTATAGGAATCCGTCGGGCACCGTCACCTCCCCTGCGGCATCGAGCGGCCGCGGGCCCATGTCGATTACCGGATACGCCGTGCCCCCCGGCAGGGTTTCCACCAGTTGGCGGGTCCGGCATTCCGCGCCGAGCCCCACCGTGCCGTTGCCGCAAAGGGGCATGACGCCGAGCGGGCCCTGCCGGACGAAGATCTCGGCAAAAAAGCCGTCCTGGACCTGCGCGGCACGCTCGCCGTCGATCACAGGCGCGCCGTCCTCCATCGCGATATGGTCGCCGCCGAGGCCGATCACCCGGCCCATGCGCGGCCTGACCTCGCGAGGGAGGCGGAAGGCCACCACGTCGCCACGCGCGATCGTGAGGGGCGCGCGCCGCAGGAGGGCGAAGTCCCCAGGCAGCAGCGCAGGCTTCATGTCCTGCCCGGCGACCCCGGCCGAGGTCCAGATCAGGCTTCCTGCCAGGATCACCGCCACGACGCCGCCGATCCCCAGCCCGAGGAGCCGCCAGCCGCTGTCCGGGTGCCGTCGCCGCTGCGAGGGGGGCATCACCGCGAGAAGCAGGAGGAACCCCCAGCGCAGCCAAGGCAGCGCCAGCGCCCAGGCCCACCAGCCGGACCATGCCATGTCGTTGAGACGGCGCAGGACATGGCTCAGGGCCGGCATCAGAAGCACGGCCAGAGGGATCACCGCCAGGGCCTCGTGCCCCCGATGCCACCCTTCGATCTGCATGGGCCCGATACGCCAGAGCGAGACCAGCCCCAGCAGGATCAGGAGCAGGGCCGCATAGCTCGCCTGCCCCGTGCGCCCCGCTGGATCGAGCCCCTCGCGGACGTAGCGCGTGGGGGAGATGGATTCGGGGCGGGGTCGTGCCATGACGGGGCCTTAGGCGACAACGCGCAAGGGACGGACAGCGGGGGACGACATGCGCCCCGGACCACGGCAGGTCATGCCGCAGCGGCCCCGGGCCTGTGGGCCGGGCTTGAACGTGGCGCGGTCCGGCAACGCCTTAGTCGATCCCGAGGAAGAAGCGGTCGGGCCGCCAGGTCCAGAAGGCCAGCATGGAACGGCCTGCCGAGGAGAAGATCACCCGGTCCGCGCGGCCCACGAGGTTTTCGAACGGGACGAAGCCCACGCCGCGCTCGGCCTGCGAGAACCTCGAGTCGAGCGAGTTGTCGCGGTTGTCGCCCATGAAGAAGAAGTGCCCTTCGGGGACGGTGAACACGCCGCGGGGGTTGTCGGCGACGGACGGACCGATATCGAGGATGTTATGGCTCACCCCGTTGGGCAGCGTCTCGATGTAGCGGTTGGACAGGCAGGGGGCGCCCGGTTCCGGGTTGCCGAGGCAGGACGGAAGCGAGCCCTTGGGACCTTGGGGCAGGTTGGCCTCTTCGAACTGGCCGGCCACCTCGACCTTCAGTGGCTCGTCGTTGATGATGACCTGGCCGTCGCGGATCTGGACCCGGTCGCCGGGCAGGCCAATCAGGCGCTTGATGTAATCCTCGCCCGTGACGGGATGGCGGAAGACCACGACGTCGCCACGCTCGGGCATCTCGCCCCAAATGCGGGTGTTGTCGCCGTCGAGGAAGCCGCAGATGTCGTGCGCGTCGATCCCGGTGAAGGGGACGGATGGGCAGGACGCGTAGGAGTAGCCGTAAGCCATCTTGTTGACGAACAGGAAGTCGCCGATCAGCAGCGTGTCCTTCATGCTGCCCGACGGGATCCAGAAGGGCTGGAAGAACAGCGACCGGAAGACCCCGGCAATCAGCAGGGCCCAGAACACGGTCTTGACGGTTTCCCAAAGGCCCGCGACGAAACCTACATCTTCTGCCTCGTTCGCCGTTTCGCGGCGGTCCCGTCCGAATGCCATCAGCCGCCGCTCCTGCCCCTGCGCATCCCCGCTTCCTGACCGCCAAGGGACCCCAAGTCAACCCGGACAGGCCACGCGCCGCAGCGGGCAGGCCATCACGAGAGCGCCAGAGGCGCCTGGGGTCGGGGAGTGGCGCCGCATTGGCCTTTGCCGGGTCCCGACCGACGGCCTAGCCCAGGGGGCGCGCCTCAATGACCACAAAGGCCTGCGCCCAGGGGTGATCGTCGGTCAGCGTGACGTGGATCAGGGCCTCGTGCCCCGGCGGGGTCATGGAGGCGAGCCGCTCCGCCGCCCAGCCCGTGACCGCCATGACCGGCTGGCCGGTCCGCAGGTTCGACACCGCCATGTCGCGCCAGGAGATACCCATGCGCAGCCCCGTGCCCAACGCCTTGGAACAGGCCTCCTTGGCAGCCCAGCGCTTGGCCAGCGTCGCGGCCTCGCCATGGCGGGAGGCGGCCTTGCGAAGCTCCGTCTCCGTGAACACGCGATGGCGGAAGCGATCGCCGAAGCGCGCGAGCGACCCCTCGATCCGCTCGATGTTGCATAGGTCGCTGCCGATCCCGAGGATCACGCGAGCCTCCTTGGGCGCAGGTGGGTCATGGGGGCGTGGGGCATGGGGTTCCTTGGAGGCGCTTTCTTGCCCGGCGACCTAGCGCAAGCCCTAGGGCGCTGCCAGCGCAAGGACGCGGCAGAGTGGCGCGGACAGAGCCCTTGGTGCCGGACGGGGTTTGGGCCTGCGTTCCGGCACCTTGGTCGGCGGTCGGTCGCCCTGCGCGCGTCCTCCAACTCACCCCAGGCCGGACTCGCAGCGCCCCGCCGTGACGCGCCTTGACCTAAGGGGCCGCCACCTCGACTTCGAGGGTCTCGATCGCAGCGGCAAGAGAGTCGTCGGCGACGCCGAAGGTCAGGACCAGCGTGACCTCCTCCAACTCGCTTGATTCGGGGATGAAGCGCAGGGCGGAGAGGCGTGCCGTCAGGGTGCCGGCCTCCGGGTCTTCCTCGATCTTGCCCGCGACATCGAGAACGGCGAAGCCCGAGCCGTCTTCGGTGACGATCCGGCAGCGGCGCTCGGGCGGCGGAGGGGGCACGGCGGCTTCGGGTTCAGTCTCTTCTCCGGGAGCGGGCTCCTCCACCGGAGGCAGGGTCAGGACGAGGAGGCTCACCTCCCCCTCCGGACCGTCCTGGAGAAGCGCGAGCCGGATCGCACCCGCGCCCAGGGTGGCGGAGGCTTCCTCCCAGGGCTCCACGAGCGCGGTGACGGCGGGCGGCTCGGCGCAGTCGGCCACCTGCTGGGCGAAGGCCGGGGCGGCCACGAGGCAGAGAATAACGGACAAGACAGGACGCATGGAGTCGCTCCGCGTTGCGGGTATCAGACGGCCTCTCGCGCGGCGTCCATCCGTCGCCGCATCTCGGATATCGCGGGGGCGAGGCCCTGCATGATCGCCTCTCCGATCAGGAAGTGGCCGATGTTGAGTTCCTGCATCTCCGGGATCGCGGCGATGGGGGCGACCGTCTCGTAGGTGATGCCGTGACCGGCATGGACCTCCAGCCCCAGGGAATGGGCAAGCGTGGCCGCATCACGGATGCGGGCCAGCTCCGTGTCGCGCGCCTCCGGGTGGTTCTCGTGGTGGGCGTCGCAGAAGGCGCCGGTGTGGATCTCGACCACGGCAGCGCCGATGCGGGCGGCGGAGTCCACCTGCGCGGGGTCGGCTCCGATGAACAGCGACACGCGGCAACCCGCCTCTCGCAACGGGGCGATGAAGTCGGCCACACGGTTCTCGTCCTGCGCGACGTTCAGGCCGCCTTCGGTCGTCCGTTCCTCCCGCCGCTCGGGGACGATGCAGACGGCATGGGGGCGGTGGCGGAGCGCGATGGCCTGCATCTCCTCGGTCATGGCCATCTCGAAGTTGAGAGGCTTGGTGAGCGCCTCCATCAGCCGTTCGATGTCGCGGTCGCCGATATGGCGCCGGTCCTCGCGCAGATGGGCGGTGATGCCGTCCGCGCCCGCGGCTTCGGCGATCAGCGCGGCGCGCACCGGATCGGGAAAGGCGGTCCCCCGCGCGTTCCGCACCGTCGCCACATGGTCGATGTTGACCCCGAGCCTGAGCCTGCCCTCCATCGCCGTCTCCCTTCCGTGATCGCCGTGCCCCAGCCTAGCGGCCCCCTCAGCCGCCGCCAGGGGGTTTCAGCCGCTCCGCGAGCCGCTCCTCCAGCGCCTTGCGCCGCGCGGCCTGATACGCGCGCACCAAGGGCACCGTGACCCAGTAGGATGCCAGCGCCGCCAGAAGGCCGGGCCCCAGTCCGCCGACCAGATAAGGCCAGAACACGTCGCGGAAGAAGTCCCGCAAGCCGCCCCATTCCATGCGCTCCGGACCGAAGAGAGCCCAGAAGTTGTGCCACAGGTCATTCCATGCCTCGCCAAAGGCATGGCCCAGTCCTTCGACCATCCCTTGCTGCAGCTCCATCCCAAGCATCCAGTAGCCCAGGCCTACCGCCATGGCGCTGATCGGCACGAGCGTCAGGAAGTTGTTCGCGAAAGTCCCGATCATGGAGGCGATGAAGTTGCCCCGGATCGCCCAGGCGATGAGGAGCCCGCCCAGGAAGTGAAAGCCGTAGAAGGGCGTGAAGCTGATCAAGACGCCCGCGGCGATGCCGCGCCCGATCTTCTCGGGGCTGTCGGGTAGCCGCCGCAGCCGGTGCTTGATGTATTCGAGCGCCCGTCCCCAGCCGCCGCGCGGATAGACCGCCTCGGCCACGAGCCGCCACGGGCTGCGCCGGTCCCGTCGGCGGAAGACCATCCCCTCAGGCCCGCGGGGGCGTGAGGGTCGCCCGCCGCGGATCGCGATGACGCGCCACCTGGCTCACGTTGGTCTCGGCCTCCAAGGCGGTAATGACGCGGTGAAGGTGCTCGGCGTTGCGCAGGTCCACGTCCACCAGAAGGCGGTAGTAGTCGGGCTTGCGATCCGTGAACTGGAGGTCCGAGATATTGGCCCCCTGCTCCCCGATCAGGGTGCAGATACGCCCGAGAACACCCGGCCCGTTGGAGATGGCAAGCTCCAACGTGACGGTGTTGACGGCGCGGTGGTTGCCGTCCTGCCAGTGGAGGTCGAGCCAGCGGTCCGGCTCCTCCTCGTAGTCGGCCAGCGCCGGGCAGTCGATGGCATGGACCATCACGCCCTGACCACGATGGGTGATGCCCACGATCCGCTCGCCCGGGACGGGCTGGCAGCAGAGCCCCCGGCGGTAGCCCTGGTCGGGCGACAGGCCTACGACGGCGCGCTTTTCGTCCACCTCCTCGCCGGGGCGGCTCGCGAGGTCGGGGTAGAGGACACCCACCACCTGACGACCCGTCATCTCGGCGGAGCCGAGCCGCGCGAGAAGGTCTTCCTCATCCTCAAGGCCCAGCGCCTTGGCGGCGGTGCGCAGCGCCTTGTCGGTGGACTTCTTGCCGATGTTCTCGAAGGCCACGCGGGCCAGTTCGGCGCCGAGCTTGATGAACCGCTCTCGGTCCTCCTCGCGGAGCGCCCGGCGGATGGCGGATTTGGCGCGGCCCGTGACGGCAATGCCGATCCAGGTGGCCTGCGGGGTCTGCCCCTCGGCGGTGATGACCTCGACCATCTGGCCGTTGCGCAGACGCGTGTAGAGCGGCACGCGCACGCCATCCACCTTGGCGCCCACGCAGGCATGGCCGATCCGGGTGTGGATCGCATAAGCGAAGTCGATGGGCGTGGCGCCGCGCGGCAGCGGGATGACGTGACCCTTTGGCGTGAAGCAGAAAACCTGATCCTGGTACATCTCCAGCTTTACGGCTTCGAGGAACTCGCCGTGGTCCTCCCCGCCCTCGAACCGCTCGGTCATTTGGGCGATCCAGCGAACGGGATCGACGGCGAAGCGGTTCTCGCTCCGGACGCCGTCCTTGTACGACCAGTGGGCGGCCACGCCGGACTCGGCGACCTCGTGCATCTCCTGAGTGCGGATCTGGATCTCGACCTGCTTGCCGTCGCGGCCCGCCACCGTCGTGTGGATGGAGCGGTAGCCGTTCGACTTGGGCTGGCTGATGTAGTCCTTGAAGCGGCCGGGCACGGCGCGCCAGCGCTGATGGGTCACGCCCAGGATGCGGTAGCAGTCCGCGGCGGTCCGGCAGATGATCCGGAAGCCATAGATGTCCGACAGCCGCGAGAAGGCCTGGTCCTTGGTCTGGAGCTTGCGCCAAATCGAGTAAGGCTTCTTGGCGCGCCCGGTGACGGAGGCCTCGACTCCCTCCTTGGTCAGGAGGTCGCGGATATCCTCCACGATCTTGCGGATGACGGTGTCGGCCTCATCCTGCAACGTGATGAAGCGGCGGATCACCGACTGGCGCGCCTCGGGCATCAGGACCTTGAAGGAAAGGTCCTCCAGCTCCTCGCGCATCCATTGCATGCCCATGCGCCCGGCGAGAGGCGCGTAGATGTCCATCGTCTCGCGGGCCTTCTGGGCCTGCTTCTCGGGAGACATGGACCTGATTGTCCGCATGTTGTGCAAGCGGTCGGCGAGCTTGACAAGCGTCACGCGCAGATCGCGCGACGTCGCCATGAAGAGCTTCCGGAAATTCTCGGCCTGACGCGTCTCGTCCGACCGGATCTGCATCTTGGTAAGGTTGGTGACGCCCTCGACCAGCTCGGCGATCTCGGGGCCGAACTCGCGCTCGATCTGGGCGCGGCTGGCCTTGGTGTCCTCGACGGTGTCGTGCAGCAGGGCGGTGACGATCGTGGCGTCGTCCATCTGCTGCTCGCAGAGGATCTTGGCCACCGCGACAGGATGCGTGAAGTAGGGCTCCCCACTCTTGCGGACCTGCCCCTCGTGCATGGCGGAGCCGAAGGCCCAAGCCTTGCGGATCAGTGCCTCGCTGCTTCGGGGGTTGTAGGCCCGCACCAGGGCCACGAGATCGTCGGGCGTGGCAAGGGCCACGCCCCCCGCCGGCATAAGAATGGCCTGATCCTGCATCACGTCCCTCCGCCGGCCGGGACCCGAAGGTTCAGCGCGGCCCCTGCGCCTCCATGAGGGCGCGGAGCATCCGCTCCTCGCTCATGTCGTCCTGAACGGGGCGGTCCATCTCAGCGCCCATGAGGAGCGCCATGGCGTCTTCCTCGGGCTCGTCGACCTCGATCTGGGTCTGGTTGGCGGCGATCATACGCTCGCGCAGGCCGTCGGCTTGCTGCGTCTCATCGGCGATCTCGCGCAGCGCCACGACGGGGTTCTTGTCGTCGTCGCGCGCCACGGTGAGCTGCGCCCCGGAGGCGAGCTCACGCGCGCGGTGAGCGGCGAGCATGACGAGCTCGAAGCGGTTGGGAACCTTGTCGACGCAATCCTCGACGGTCACGCGGGCCATGAGAGCACTCCCCTGAATGGGTCTTGCCGGGCACGCCATATCGTCCGGCGGTCCGGCTTGGGAAGCTCCTCAGGTAACCCCTCGCCGCGCCGTTGACAAGCGCCAAAGCTCCTCTAGCCCTTGGCCAGCGGCGCCATCCCTTGAAGCGCGTCGGGCAGCAACGCGTCCAGCATGTCCTGCACCGTGCGGCCGATCAAGGGGTGGCGCCAGTCGGGGGCCACTTCGGCCAGCGGGGCCAGCACGAAGGCACGGTCCTGGATCCGCGGATGGGGCAGGATCAGTTGGTCGGGCGCCTCCTGCCCCTGCCGGTCGGGCGAAAGGTTGCGCCAGACCGTTTGCGTCGCGGCATCGGGTCGCACGTCGTCCCCCAACGCCAGCAGGTCGAGGTCCAGCGTCCGCGCACCCCAGCGCGTGGACCGCTCCCTTCCCCACCGTTCCTCGATGGCGTGAAGCGCCGCGAGCAGTGCCTCGGGAGGCAGATCCGTCTCCAACCGCATGGCGGCGTTGACGTAGTCGGGCCCGCCGGGAGGCCAGGCAGGGCTCCGCCAGAGCCGGCTCGTCGCCGCGCCACAGCCCAGGGCGCCCACATCCTTCATGGCAGCGGCGACGACATCAGCCGGAGCGACGCCCCCAAAGCTCATATTCGACCCGAGCGCGACCAGCGCGGGAACGGGTTCGGCCATGTTTCTCTCCCTTGCGCGCCTCGCTGCCACGCCTATGTTGCAGTCATTGGACCCGACCGGAGCTTACCGGGCGGAGAAGGCATTTCAGAAAGGCATTCCATGTTCTACCGCGACGACCGTTTGGCACTCTTCATCGACGGTTCCAACCTTTACGCCGCCGCCAAGGCCCTGGGCTTCGACATCGACTACAAGCTGCTGCGGGCCGAGTTCATGCGCCGGGGAAAGCTCGTGCGCGCGTTCTACTATACCGCCCTCTTGGAGAACGACGAATATTCCCCGATCCGGCCGCTGGTGGACTGGCTGAACTACAACGGCTTCACCATGCGCACCAAGCCTGCCAAGGAATACACTGACTCGCTCGGCCGGCGGAAGGTCAAGGGCAACATGGACGTGGAGCTTTGCGTGGACGCCATGGAGCTCGCCGCGCATGTGGACCACGTGGTGATCTTCTCCGGCGACGGCGACTTCAAGCCGCTCGTGGAGGCGCTGCAGCGCAAGGGTGTCCGGGTCTCCGTCTGCTCGACCATCCGGTCGCAGCCGCCCATGATCTCGGACGACCTGCGCCGGCAGGCCGACAACTTCATTGACCTCGAAGACCTCAAGGACGTCGTGGGCCGCCCCCCGCGCGAGCCGCGGCCCGAAGGCACCGCCGAGCGTCGCTGGCCCCGCGACCCCGCCACGGCGGATATTGTGGCCACGCCGGTCCCAGTCGAGGAGTGAACGGGGGC
>CADCUU010000031.1 GCA_902805995.1 uncultured Rubellimicrobium sp. | reverse complement strand
CCGGCCTATTCCGCCGCGCGGACCCCTTCGCGCGGGGACCAGAGCAGCGTGACCGCCTCGCCCGGCGGAGCCGCCCAGGCCAGCGACAGCGCCACACGCCCTTCAGGGCCTTCGCGCAGCAGGGTCCAGCCCTCCTTGCCCCCCTCCACCCGCACGGCCCCGGCGGTGAAGAGGTCGGGATGCCCGGCGCGCAGCGCAAGCAGGCGGCGCGTGAACGCATCCTTCTGCGCGGCCCAGCCTCCGGGCTCGGGGCAGCCCAGATGGTCCCAATCCACCGCGAGCCGATTGTCGGGATCGGTCAGGTGATGGAGCGGCCCCTCGGCGCCCTGGTAGAAGTCCGGGATACCGGGCATCAGCACCTTGATCCCCACCTGCGCGAGCGACAGGTCCCGGGCGCGCACGAAGATCTCTTCCGCCCCGTCGGGCAGGCGCGATTGCCAGTCCCGGGCCAGGGCATAGGCCCAGTCCTCGGGGCGCTGCTCGGCCTCCTCGCGCGGGTGGGTCCAGTTCGTGACCTCGCGCGCTTCGCGCATGGCCTTCTCCAGATGCCGTGCCAGCCGGTCGCCCAGGCCCTCCCGGCCCGGCTCCCAAAGGGCGAGCAGGCTCTGGACGATGTACCAGCGCGTGGCGGCGGGGACGGCCTGCGTGCCGGGCAGGGCCTTTGATGCCTCCCAGATGCGGGCAAGGGCCCCGGGAAGATGCGTCATGGCCACGAGCCGCATCCGCGCATCCTCGGCCCGCTTTGTGTCGTGGGAGGAGGTGAGCGTGAGGTCTCGGCCCGTCCGCCCCGCCAGCCACTCCCCGAACTCCGCCGGGCTCCAGACCGGGTCGCCTGGCTCGCCGCCCACCTCGCAATGCGCGAGGCAGCGGGTGAAGCGGAAAAAGGCGGTATCCTCTTGCGACTTGGCCATCAGCGCGCCCGTGACCTGCTGGAAGCGGACGCGCAGGCGCTCGGCCTCCTCCGTGTCGCCGTCGCAGATCGCGTCCGTGACGAAGCGCAGCGCGAGCGGGCTCACCAGCGTCTCGGCGGCGCGGGCAGCGGCGGCGTCCATCAGGCGAAGGTCCCCGGCGCGCCGGTCGGCGTCAGGCGTTTCCAGATAAGTCCGGTAGCGCGGCACCTGCACGAGGAGCGCGAGCACCGCCTCGCGGATCGCCTCCTCCCCCGCCTCGATGTCGCCGGATGCGCCCGCGGCCGCCATGGCGAGGTTCTTGAGCTGCGCCAGTTCCGCCGCGAGGTCCTGCCGGATGACCTGCGCCTTGGCTTCTGCCAGGACCTGCGGCCAGTCGCGCTCCTCCCCCGTCTCGCGCCGCCAGAGCGCGTCGAGCTTTGCCAGGCCCACGCGGTCAGTGAGGACGCGCGTGATAGCGGCGCAGGATTCATAGCCCGTGGTGCCCTCGACAGGCCAGCGGGGCAGGTCCTCGTCGGCCATCAGGATCTTCTCGATCCAGAGCGGGGTGTCGCCCACGGCGGCCCGCAGGCGATCCAGATACTCGGTCGGATCGGCGAGGCCGTCCACATGATCCACCCGTATCCCCTGCACGAGCCCCGCGCGGACGAGGTCGAAGGTCAGGGCGTGGGTGTCGTCGAAGACCTCGCGGTCCTCCACCCGCATCCCGATCAGGCCCGTGACGTTGAAGAAGCGCCTGTGCGTGACGCCGTCGCGCTCCAGCTCCCAATGCGTGAGCCGCCAAGCCTGACGGGCGTGGAGGGCGCGCAGGGCCTCGGGCTCCTGCGCAAGCTCGGCGTTCGACAGGGGCCCGGGGGCGAGCGGGACTTCCAGGGAGCCGGCGCGAAGCACGGGGCCCAGGGAGGACTCGGCGGCCTGGACCTGGCCCATCTCCAGCATGGTCTCGAACGGCTCGGGCAGGAACGGGAGGACAAGGCGCCCCGCGCTCCAGTCGATGTCGAAATGCCGGGCCCAGCGGCTGGCCTCCCCGAATCGCAGCACGTCCAGGAGCCAAGGATTTTCGAAGGAAAAGGCCGTGTGGTTGGGGACGATGTCGATGATGAGCCCGAGGCCCATGTCGCGCGCGGCCCGGGCCAGCGCCTCGAACCCCGCGCGCCCGCCCAGCGACGGGTCGATCCCGGTCGGGTCGGTCACGTCGTAGCCGTGGGTCGATCCCGTCGTCGCAGTAAAGATCGGCGACAGGTAAAGGTGGCTGATCCCGAGGTCGCGGATCGGCCCCAGCCTTTCGATGGCCTTGGCGAAGGTCATCCCCTCACGAAGCTGGAGCCGGTAGGTCGCGCGGGGAAGGGTCATGGGCGGCTCACGATGACGGTGATGGCGTAGGGGTCGCGGGCGATGTCGCCCAAGGCGAGGTCGTTGGGCTCGGTGACGGAGGGAGGATCATCCGGCAGCCCCCCGAGGTTGAGATGCGTGACGATGAAGCCGTCGCGGAAGGGCCAGGTGGCCGACAGCGCGAACTCGCCGCGCCGCTGCACCTCGGCCGGGGCGGCGCGGCCTGATTTCAGAAGGGGCACGATCCGTTCATGCCGCAGCGCGAGCAGCCGTCGGGTCAGCTCGCGCCAGTGGCGGGCGTGCTCGCTCCCGGAGGCGGTGAAGGGCCGCGACTTGTCCATCGTGGCGGCGTCGTTGGGGTCGGGGAACCCATCGGGGTCATCGAACATCCGGCCGAACTGCTCCTTGCGGCCCTTGCGGATCGCCTCGGCCAGATCCTCCTTCACGTCGCAGAAATAGTGGAAGGAACCCCGCTCGCCCTCCTCCTCGCCCATCCAGAGCATCGGCACGAAGGGCAAGGTGAGGAGGAGCGCATGGGCCACCTCGGCGGCGCGTTCGTCCTCGACGAGGGTGATGAGGCGATCGCCGCCGGGGCGGTTGCCGACCTGGTCGTGGTTCTGATTGTGGACGACAAAGGCCGTCCAGGGCAGGCCATAGACGGGCAGCCCACCCTCTGTGGGCGGCGCGCCCTCGCCCTCATAGGCAAAGCCCTGCGCCAGCACGCGCATCACCTTGGCCACCGGGTCGTCGGCGTACTGGGCCAGGTAGTCCTTGGCCTCTCCGGTCAGGAGGGTGTGCAGCGAATGGTGCAGGTCGTCGTTCCATTGTGCGGTGCAGTGCCCGTCGCGGATCAGGGTCGGGTTGTTGCGGTTGTCCTCGTTCACGAGATGGATCGGACGCCCGAAGTCCCTGGCGCGGATCGCCTGGGTCAGCTCCACCATGATCTCGGGATCGGAATGCGGGTCCTTGATTTCCTGCACGGCATCGAAGCGGATTCCGTCAAGGCGGTATTCCGTTATCCAGCCCATGCAGAGGTCGATGAAGAACTGCCGGACCACCGGCTTCGAGAAGTCGATGGCGCTGCCCCAGGGGCTCTTCTCCTCCGGGTCGAAGAAGCCTGGGGCGATGCGGTGAAGGTCCGATCCTTCCGGCGAGAAGTGGTTCATTACGACATCGAGGAGGACCATGATCCCGTAGGACTGCGCCGCCTCCACAAAGCGCTTCATCTCCTCGGGCGTCCCATAGGCCGGGTGCGGCGCGGCGAGGAGCGCGCCGTCGTAGCCCCAGCCCCGGGCCCCTGGACCATGCGGGACGGGCATGACCTCCAGCGCCGTGATGCCAAGCTCCGCGAGTTCCGGCAGGCGGGCGCGGGCGGCTGCAAACGTGCCCTCGGACGTGAAGGTCCCGATATGGAGTTCGTAGATCACCGCCTCCTCCCAGGGGCGGCCTGCCCAGTCCGAGGTCCAGGCGTGCCGGCGCGGGTCCACGAGGCGCGACGGGCCAAGGACATCCCTGCCCGTTTGCGCCCGCGCGAGAGGGTCGGGCGTGGCTTTTCCATCCACCACGAAGGCATACGGGGAGTCCGCGTCCGCCGCCCGCGTCAAGGTCCAGATGCCGTCCGTGCCGCGGACCATCCCGTGCCGCGCGCTGCCAACGTCGAGCTGCACCTCCCGCGCCTCGGGCGCCCAAAGGCCAAAGCGCCACTGGCCGCCGCCTAGGGGCTCGGCCCCGAGGGCGCGCGGATGGTGCAGGGCATAAGGCCGGGCCTGGCCATGCAGGCCGGTCCCGGATCGAACGTCGAGCATGTCCCTCTCCTTGTCGGGCCGGGCGGCCGATCGCGCATCCTCCGGCGCTTCGGGAACAACGCGGGCGGCCCGAAGTTCCGGGGAATGAGTGGCTCCGACGAGCCCGGGACAGGCGCGACGCGTGCATGTCCTGCCCGCCTGACTGGCCCATTGCAACGGCCCCTCCCTCCAGGGCCAGGGGCTGCCCCGGAGCGCCACGCGTCCTGACGCTGGGTCCCCGGAAGCGGAACCGCCCGCGCGGATCGGCGTTGGGGGGCCGAGCGCGACAAGCGCGTCCAGGCTCACCGAGCCGGATCATCAATTCAAGTTTGGGAGAACGCTCGTGAAAAAGCTGTTGATGTCGACGGCCATCCTGGGGGCCACGCTGGCTGTCCCGGTCCTGGCCCAGGATCAAACCGTCTTCCGCGAAGCCCCCGAGGCCATGGAGGTCCGCGCGTCCAACTTCCTCGGCATGCGCGTCTACGCCACCGAGACCGCCGTCGAAGGCGAGGAGTTCGAAGGCATCCAGGAAGGCTGGGAAGACATTGGCGAGATCAACGACCTCGTCATGAACCGTGACGGCTCCGTGCAGGCGGTGCTCGTGGATATCGGCGGCTTCCTGGGCATCGGCGAGCGCACCGTCGCCGTGTCCATGGACGCTCTGCAGTTCGTGTCCGACTCCGCCACCGCCGAGGAAGCGGACGACTTCTTCCTCGTGATGAACGCGAGCCGCGAGTCGCTCGAGGCCGCGCCGGAATACAATGCCGCGCAGACCGACGGCATGACCGCCGAGCAGGCCGCGACCGAGACCGGTGAAGCCATCGAGGACGGCGCCTCCAACGTGGCCGCCGCTGGCGCTGCCGCCGGAGCCGCCGCGGGCGCCGCCGTGGGCTCGGCCGTCGCGGGTGCCGAGAACGCTGGCGAGGCTGTCGTGGCTGAGACGGGCGAAGCCGTCGAAGGTGCCGAGACCGCCGTAGAGGCCACCGGCGAGACCGTGGCCGATGCCGCGGGCACGGCTGCCGAAGGGGCGGAGAACGCCGTCGAGGAAACCGGCGAGGAGCTGGCCCAGGCCGGCACCGAGGTCGCCGATGAAGTCACGGATGCCGGCGAGGAGGTCTCCGAGGAGGTCGCCCAGACCGACATGACCGACACGCAGGAGGACGCGGCCGAAGTCGCCGACGCCCAGACCGACGCGACCGAGGAAGCCGCCGAGGAAACCGCTCAAGCGGGCACCGAGGTCACCGACGAGGCCGCCGACACGACCGAGATGGCGGCCGAAGGCACCGAAACGACCACCGAGGGTGAGACCGTCGTGACCACGACGGAAGGCGAAGCCACCGCCCCGGTTGAGGGCGAGGTCGCCAACACCGAGATGACCTCGGCCGAGAGCACCGAGCGCACGCCGGTCGTCCGTGAGGGCTTCGTCGTGGCCGCGACCGAGGACATGACGGCCGAGCGGCTGCAAGGCGCCGCCGTCTATGACGCCAACGACGAGCGCGTGGGCGAAGTGGGCGAGATCGTCCTGTCCCCCGAAGGCCAGGTTCAGCAGCTCGTGATCGACGTGGGCGGCTTCCTCGGCATCGGCGAGAAGCCGGTGGCGCTGGAGATGACCTCGCTCGACATCCTGCGCCAGGACGGCGGCGAGGAGATCCGCGTCTACGTCTCGCAGACCGAGGACGAGCTCGAGGCGCTGGAGCGCTACGAAGCCCAGTGAGCCCCGGCTCAGCCTTCAGAAGGGGTCCGCGCCTTGCGCGGGCCCTTTTTTCGTGCTCGGATCGGCTCTGGAACTCCCCCTCCGACGGGACGTTTTCCCGCAGGCGGGCGTGGGGCCGGCTACAGGCAAAGGGCGCGGCATGGATCTCGGGCGCACCACCGGCATCTCCGGGCAAGGGCCGCGCTGCGGCTGAAGGGGGCGGTCCGACGTGAAGCGCGCCCTCGACGCCTTCTGGTACATCTGGGACGTGATGGACCGGCTGAACCTGTCGCTGATCGCGGCGGGGGTCGGGTTCTTCGCGATGCTCGCGCTCTTTCCCGCGCTGGCGGCTATCGTCCTCCTCTGGAGCTGGGTCGCGGACCCGGCGCAGATCAGCACGCTCCTCGACCTCGCCGGAAAGGTCGTCCCGCCCGAGGTGCACAGCGTCGTCATGAACCAGGTGGCCGGGGTCATCAACGCAGGCTCCAGCGGCAAGATCGGGACCGCCACGGTGATCTCGCTCGTGGTCGCGCTCTGGTCCGCGCGGGCGGGGGTGTCGGCCCTGATCCGGGGTCTCAACGCGGCCTACGACATCGGCCACCGGCAGAACATCTGGCGGCGCTACCTTGCGGATATCGGCGTGACGCTGACGCTCTGCGCGCTCACGTTCGTGGCCATCGCAGCGGTCGTGGTCGCCCCCATCCTCATCACCGTGCTCCCCTTGGGCACCCTCGCCACCGTCGCGGCCGAGCTCGCCCGCTGGGTCGTGGCCATCGGCGTGGTCATGGTGACGCTGGGGATCGTCTACCGCTTCGGACCCAACCGGCGCGGGCGGCGGCCCAAATGGATCACGCCCGGCGCCATCGTCGCCACCGTGCTCTGGATCGCGGTGTCCATCGCCTTCACGATCTACGTCCGCAACTTCGCCCACTACAACGAGGTCTACGGCTCCCTGGGCGCGGCGGTGGCCCTGCTGATGTGGTTCTACCTGTCGGCCTATGTGGTGCTGATGGGCGGCTGCCTGAACGCCGCCATCGAGGCCGGGGGCGCCGCGCGGCTCCAGCACGACCTGGAGGTGCAGGAGGCGCGCCAGGCCGCCGCCGCCCGCGCGGGCTAGGCACGGAGACCTCAGGCCGCCGAGGCGAGCCGGTCGCGCAGGAGGCCGTGGACGAAGCCCAGCTTCTCCACCACGCGCGGGCCGATCACGAAGGGGTAAAGGTCGGGCTGCCCCAGGGACCGGCTCATGGCGTTCATCGCCACCGACAGCGGCACCCAGGCCGCGACGAGGGGCTCGATCGGGTCGCCGCCGAACGGGTCGGCCCCCTCCGCGAGGTTATAGGCCACCGCCGTCTCCAGCCCGTCCACCATGTGCATCCAGTGGGCAAACGTTTCCGCGAAATCCTCCCACGGATGCATCGTCGCGTAGGCCGAGACGAACCCCTCGGCCCAGTCCTCGGGCGGTCCTTCGTCGTAGTGGCGCTGGAGCGCTTCCTGGTAGTCGGCATCCGGGTCGCCGAAGATCCGGTCGAACTCGGGCCTCCGGCCTCCCTCCTCCACCAGCACGTCGAAGTAGAAGTGCCCCACCTCGTGACGGCAATGGCCCAGGAGAGTGCGGTAGCGCTCGCCCATGCCAAGGCGCATCGCCTCGCGCCGGTCGTCGTCGGCTTCCGCGATGTTGAGGGTGACGAGGCCGTTGTCGTGGCCCGTCATCACCTGCTTCACGCTGCCATCGGCCTGCACCTCGTCGGCTAGCAGGTGAAAGCGCAGCCGGTTCCCCGCGCGCGACACCAGAGGCAGGTGCAGCCGAATGAGCGTCTGGACAAGCCTCCGCTTGGCGTCCTCGATGCGCTTCCACCGCAGGAGGTTGCCGGACACCGACAGGTCGGGGAGGATCTCGGTCAGGGCACAGGAGGCGCAGAGTCCGCCCGGAGCCTCGGCCAGCCAGTTGCACCCGATGGCGTCGCGGTTCGCGCAAGACTCCCGCACGGCCAGTTCCCGCATCTCCACGGCGCGCGGCTCGTGGACGAGGTCCGTCCCGCAGGCGAGGCAGGACAGGCTGTCGAAATACACGAACCGTCCGCAGACGGGGCAGGTCAGGCGTTTCATGGGACCGGGGCCAACGTGGAACAGGATGGGGGATCGGCCAGGGCGGGCCCCGGCGGTCGCGGCCTTAACCTTGCGGGGTCGCGCCGGTTCCCTGGCAAGCAGCCGCCCGTGGCACCGGAACCCGTCTGTCCGCCGCGCGTTCTCACCCCAGACCGTCGCGGACGGATTTCCCCCATGCAGCCCACG
This sequence comes from uncultured Rubellimicrobium sp., assembly GCA_902805995.1. Lineage (GTDB taxonomy): Bacteria > Pseudomonadota > Alphaproteobacteria > Rhodobacterales > Rhodobacteraceae > Rubellimicrobium. The sequence continues at coordinate 908 of CADCUU010000031.1, read as the reverse complement.
GAGGCTCTCGTGATCGAACGCGCCCTGTCCCTTGTTGCCCGTCTTTCAGATCTCCTCGCCTCCTCCGCCCGGCGGCCCGAGCCGATCGCGATCCCGATCCGTCGCGACGACCGGCGTGGGCCGGTGCGCGGCGACCGGCGCACCTGACGCACACGCGTCGGTACGATCCGTCGCGATGAATCCCCTCACCTGCGTCCTGGCACTCCTGGCCGCCACGACCGTAACCGGGCCCGTCCTGGTCGCGGCCTTTTCGCTGGGCCTTTACGGCTGGCCGGCGGTGCTCCTGGCGATCGCGCTCGGGCTCTTCGCGGCGGCAGCCCTCGCGCGGCCCATCGAGGCCGAGATCAAGCGCCAGGACCCCGCCTGGGACGAGGTGCGTGACCGCCCCCGTCCCGTTCCCGTCCGCCACTCCGACCCAAAGGCCGGACAGGCGTTCGACCTTCGCCGCGACTGGCGACGCTAGGCTCTTACTCCGAAATCACCTGCGGGGAACCCCGGCGCGCGACGCGCGTTTGGCCCCCGTCACGACCCTGCGAGCCGCATCCCGGGCGCGCGGCCCCCGCCGCGTCGCCGTCTGGTCCCTCTGTCCCTGGGGCCTGCCCGAGAACCCGGACCCGGGATGCAGGCCAGGACGTCGAGCCGGACCGAAACAAGGAGACCCCGATGACCGACAGCAACATGAGCGACTCCAGCCGCCAAGGCTCCTCGATGACGAGCGATCTCAAGGATGCCGCGGGCCAGACCTACGAGGATGTGAGGACCAAGGCGCTCGACGCCGTGTCGCGCACCACCGAAGCCGCGCGGTCCCAGGCGATGGAGCAGGCCGAGGTGGCCAAGTCCACGCTCGCCGACACCGCCGAGCGGCTGGCCCAGTCGGTGCGCCAGTCCGTGGACAACGGCGACCAATC
>CADCUU010000030.1 GCA_902805995.1 uncultured Rubellimicrobium sp. | reverse complement strand
ATTGTGGCAAGGCTAACAATTGTCAAAACGCGAAGTTATCAGGTTAACTTATCTACCGTTATGGCCTTCACCCGTATTGCGCTGTGAGCCATTAGGAAGACCCTCTACCATGACCAATCAAGGCCGCCCGCCGAAGTGATTCGTCCCCCGCGCCGCGCCCTTTCCAGAGCCGATCCCCTGGCGTCGCGCACCAAGGCAGCCAGCCCGCGAGTATGGGGTCCTGACCTAGGGGGTGCTTGGCCTAGATTTGAACACGCGGCGCGGGCTGAGTCCCGCATCGGCACCAAGGCCGACAGCGCTGGCCGGGATCGGGGAGGGAGACCTGTGGACGACGACCCGATACGTAAGGGACGACAACGTCGGGGCTCGGGCTCGGCGGGGCCGTCGGATCGGGCGGGCAAAGCCAAGCCTTTGACCGCCGCACGCCTTCGCAATATCGCCGAACACTATGTCGGGCAACGCGAAAGCAGCGCGGCCATGCTGCGGGAGGTCCTCGAGCGAAGGCTCCGGCGGCATGTCCGGGGCCTCGACCCCGACGCTGCGAAGGAGGAGCAGGCGGTGTTGCGCCCCCTGATCGAGGCCGAGGTCGCACGGCTTGAGGAGACAGGCCTCGTCCAGGACGCCCGTTATGCGGAGATGAAGGCTCGCGCAGCCTTTGCGTCGGGCCGGGGAATGCGCCGTATCCTGCGGGACCTCGGACGGAAGGGCGTGGAGGATGACACCGCGCGCGGGGCGATTGTCGAGGCCGCACGCGAGTTCGTGCAGGCCCCCGACGAGGGGGTGGAGTCCGGGGATGTCCTGCGCGCCGCGGAGGTCGAAGCCGCCGAGACATTCGCCCGCAAGAAGCGCTTCGGCCCCTATCGCGTGCAGCCCCTGCCCGAGGACTCCTCCTCGCGGGCGAAGGTCTGGCGGCGCGAGGCCGGCGCCATGGCCCGGGCGGGCTTTGGGGTGGACACGATACGACGGGTGCTGGACCAGGAGCCCGACGATGGCTGATCCTCGGCACTGACCCGACGAAAACAGCTTCCCGTGCGCAGAGGCAGGCCACACGCCGCCCCACTCGGGCACGGCCGGGGGTCGTGAAGCATGGCGAGCCACCGAACGTCCTGCCCGAACAGTCCCCGGCACGCCCGAGGCAGCAGAACCGAAGCGGGCCGTCATTTTGGCTCTTGCGTCTGTCGGGCGGGCGCGGAACGTGGGCGTGGCAGGTCCGACCGTCCGACCCGCGCCTTCGGAGGTCCCCATGGCCGATCTGGTCCGCATGACGTCGATCGACAAGTCGTTCCCCGGCGTCCATGCGCTCCGGTCCGCGCAGTTCGACCTCCGCGCCGGTGAGGTCCATGCCCTGATGGGAGAGAACGGGGCAGGCAAGTCGACGATGATGAAGATCCTGTCCGGCCTCTACCAGCCCGACAGCGGCCAGATCGAGATCGACGGCCGGGCGGAGGTCATCCCCTCTCCCCGCGTGGCGCAGGACCTGGGCATCGGGATCATCCATCAGGAGCTGAGCCTGATGAACGACCTCACGGTCGCGCAGAACATCTTCATCGGGCGCGAGCCGCGGAAAAGCTTCGGGCGGCTCGACGAACCCGCGCTGAACCGCATGACCGCTGAAATCTTTGCGCGGATGAACCTGGCGCTCGACCCGACGACCGTTGTGGGCGACCTCACCATCGCGAAGCAGCAGATGGTGGAGATCGCCAAGGCGCTCTCGTTCCGGTCCCGCGTGCTCATCATGGATGAGCCGACCGCCGCCCTGACCGCCGCCGAGATCGAGGAGTTGTTCATCATCATCGGCCAGCTTCGGGCCGATGGCGTGGGGGTCGTCTACATCAGCCACAAGATGGACGAGATCAAGCGCATCTCGGACCGGGTGACGGTGATGCGCGACGGGGCCTTCGTGGGCACCGTGCAGGCCGAGGGCACGCCGATCGAGACGATCATCTCCATGATGGTCGGGCGCGACCTGACCACCGAGGCCCTGAACATCCCCGACCTTTCCGGGGCCGAGGTTGCCCTGGAGGTGCGCGGCCTGCGCCGCGGCCGCGAGATCCGGGACGTGAGCTTCGCCGTCCGCAAGGGGGAGATCCTGGGCTTTGCGGGCCTGATGGGGGCAGGCCGGACCGAGGTCGCCCGCGCCATCTTCGGCGCCGACCCGTTCGAGGCTGGAGAGATCCGGGTCCATGGCCGCCCTGTCGCCATCAGCACCCCCCGCGACGCTGTGTCGGCGGGGATCGGCTACCTGTCCGAGGACCGCAAGCGCTTCGGCCTCGCGACCGGGATGGACGTGCGCGCGAATATCGGGATGGCCTCGCTCGAACGCTTCACGGGGCGCACGGGTCGCCTCGACGAATCCGCGCTGCGCGACACGGCCACGAGCTACATCCAGCAGCTCGATATCCGCACGCCCTCGGACAGCCAGGAGGTCAGGCTCCTGTCGGGAGGGAACCAGCAGAAGGTCGTGATCGCCAAGTGGCTGCTGCGCGACTGCGACATCCTCATCTTCGACGAGCCCACGCGCGGCATCGACGTGGGCGCCAAGAGCGAGATCTACAAGCTCCTCAAATCCCTGGCCGAGCAGGGCCGCGCGGTGATCGTGATCTCCTCGGAGCTGCCCGAGATCCTGCGCCTGAGCCACCGCATCGCCGTCATGTGCGAAGGGCGCCTCACCGGGATCCTGCCCGGCGGGCCGGGAACCACCCAGGAAGACATCATGCGCCTGGCCACGCAGCGCGACGCCGCCATGGCGCCCGCGCAGGCCGGATAGGGAGACGACCCATGAGCACCCTCGACACCGCCACCACGGGCTCGTCCGCGTCACGCGCGATGCGCTCGCGCGCCCATGCGAAGCTCTGGGCCTTCGCCAGCCTGATCGTGCTGGTGGTGGGCTTCTCGCTGGCCTCGCCGAACTTCCTCCAGATGAACAACATCATCGGCATCCTGCAGGCAACGGCCGTGAACGGCGTGCTGGCGGTGGCGGTGACGCTGGTGATCATCACCGGGGGGATCGACCTGTCGGTGGGCACGATGATGACCTTCACCGCCGTGATCGCGGGGGTGGTCCTTACCTATGCCGGGCTCCCCCTGCCGCTGGGCATCGTCGCGGCCATTGCCACGGGCGTGTTCTGCGGGTTCTGCTCCGGCGTCTTCGTGACGAAGCTCGGGATCCCGCCCTTCATCGCGACGCTGGGCATGATGCTGATCTTGCGAGGCCTGTCGCTGGTGATCTCGGGCACGCGGCCCATCTACTTCAACGACACGCCGGGCTTCTCCCTCATCGCCAACGGGTCGATCATCGGCTGGCTGATCCCGGCGCTGCCGATCCCGAACGGGGTGCTCATCCTGTTCCTGGTGGCCGCCGCCGCAAGCTACATCCTTGGGCGGACGGTGCTCGGGCGCTACTGCTTCGCCCTGGGCTCCAACGAGGAAAGCGTGCGGCTGTCGGGGGTCAACACCGACCGCTGGAAGATCGCGATCTACGCCCTGTCCGGCGGGATCGTGGGCATCGCGGGCCTGATCATCGCGTCGCGGCTGAACTCGGCCCAGCCTGCTTTGGGCCAAGGCTATGAGCTGGAGGCCATCGCCGCCGTGGTGATCGGGGGCACCTCTCTCACGGGCGGGCGCGGGACGATCCTGGGCTCGCTGATCGGCGCCCTCATCATGGCGGTGCTGACAAATGGCCTGCGCATCTTGTCGGTGGCGCAGGAATGGCAGACGGTGGTCACGGGCGCGATCATCATCCTGGCCGTCTATGCCGATATGGCGCGCAAGCGCCGCGCCCGCTGACACGACCCACGACCCGGGCGGCAACGCCCCAACAACAAAGAACCACGTGAACACCAGAGGAGGATCCATGTTCACCAGACGTGCAACCCTGGGCGCGCTCAGCGCCCTCGCCATCATGGCAACCGGCTCCATCGCCGCCGCTCAGGATGAGCCGCTCTACATCCCGCTCATCTCCAAGGGCTTCCAGCACCAGTTCTGGCAGGCCGTGAAGCAGGGCGCGGATCAGGCCGCAGCCGAGTTCGGCGTCGAGGTCACCTTCGAAGGCCCCGACAACGAGACCATGGTGGACCGCCAGATCGACATGCTGTCGGCCGCCCTGTCCCGCAACCCGAGCGCCATCGGCTTCGCCGCGCTCGACAGCCAGGCGGCGACCCCACTCCTCCAGCAGGCGCAGGAGGCCGGCATCCCGGTCATCGCCTTCGACTCTGGCGTGGACAGCGACATCCCTGTGACGACCGCCTCGACCGACAACGTCGCCGCCGCAGCGCTCGCCGCGGACAAGATGGCCGAGATCATCGGCGACGAAGGGCAGGTCGCCGTGGTCGCCCATGACCAGACCAGCCGCACCGGCATCGACCGCGTCGAGGGCTTCGTGAACCGCATGGCCGAGGCGCACCCGAACATCGAGGTCGTCACCGTCCAGTACGGCGGCGGGGATCACCTCCAGTCCACCGAGCTCACCAAGTCGATCCTCGCGGGGAACCCCGAACTCGACGGCATCTTCGGCGCGAACGAGGGTTCGGCCGTCGGCGTGGTTAATGGCGTGCGCGAGATGGGCGCCGAGAACATCACGATCATCGGCTACGATTCCGGCGCGCAGCAGAAGGAAGCGATCCGCAGCGGCGTGATGGCCGGCGCGATCACCCAGAACCCCGTCGGCATCGGCTACGAGACCGTCCGCGCGGCCGTCGCCGCTGCCAAGGGTGAGACTGTAGAGCCCGCCATCGACACGGGCTTCTTCTGGTACGACGCCACTAATATCGACAGCCCCGAGATTGCCGCCGTCCTTTACGACTGACGATCCCGGCCCGGGGGCCTCAGGGTTCCCGGGCAGCGCGGGGCGCCGCGTTTTGGATGCCCCGCGCAGCGCTCGGCGCACGACCTTTCGCAGGCGATTCCGACGCCAAGCCCCAGGAAGTTAACTCGCATCAGCGAAAACGAGGTCCTGAAAGCAGGCTTACCTGAGCCTTGGATCAGAGCTCAACGCGGACCTCTAAGATATGAGGCCTTCGAAGCAGTTCAGGGCGCCGCCCTGCGCCAGATGACCTGCCCGACGCCAATGGACATGCCGACCTGCGCAAAGCGCGGGGAACGCTTCGATACCTAACGACAGGCCCCCGCGCCCTCATCAGTCGAACCTTTCGTCACAAACCCATCGACGTGACCGGCGCCCATCCTAGCTGCCTGTCGCGGCGCGCCATTGACGCGCGTCGAATGTTTGTCCCGCAGCCTTTTGCATTGAACCCCATCATGAACAACACTCTTCCCCGGGCGCTGTCCCGGCCCGAATTCGTCGCCCTGATCGCCGCGATCATGTCGCTCAACGCCCTGGCGATCGACGTGATGCTGCCCGCGCTGCCCCATATGGGCGAGGCGCTGGGCGTCGCCGACGAGAACAACCGCCAGTTCGTCGTATCCGTCTATATGCTCGGCTTCGGCGTGGGGCAGCTCCTCGTGGGACCCCTGTCCGACCGCTTCGGGCGGCGGGTGCCTCTGCTCATCGGCATCGGAGTCTATGTCCTGGCCGCCGTCCTCGCGGCCCTCGCGCCCAGCTTCGGGGCCCTCCTCGCCTTCCGTGTCCTGCAAGGGCTCGGTGCCGCGAGCACCCGCATCGTCGTCACGGCTGTCGTCCGCGACCGCTATTCGGGCCGCGCCATGGCCGAGGTCATGTCCCTCGCCTTCATGGTCTTCATGGTCATCCCCATCGTCGCGCCGTCGATTGGCGAGGTGCTGCTGCTGACCGGACCCTGGCAGGGCATCTTCTTCTTCATGGGCGGGCTCGCTCTCGTGTTCGGGGCCTGGGCCCTCCTGCGCCTGCCCGAAACGCTGGAGCCCGAGCGCCGTCGCCCCCTGACCGCCGAGTCCATCCTCGGCGGCTTCCGCCTCGTCGTCGCGAACAGGATGGCGCTCTGGTACGCTCTTGCCGGGACCTGCACCTTCGGGGCGCTCTTCGGCTTTATCAGCACGGCCCAGCAGATCTATGTGGACCTATACGGGCTGGGGGTCTGGTTCCCAGCGGCCTTTGCCTTCGTAGCGGCGCTGATGGCGGTATCGTCCTTCCTCAACTCCCGCATCGTGCGGCGCTTCGGGATGCGGCGGATCTCCCACTTCGCGCTCCTCGTCTTCACGGGGCTGAGCGGGGTCCTCCTCCTCATCAGCTTGGCCGGCCAGCCGCCGCTCTGGCTGTTCCTCGGGCTCCTGTCGGGGGTGATGTTCATGTTCGGCTGGGCCGCCTCCAATATGAACTCGCTCTCGCTCCAGCCCCTGGGCGCGGTGGCGGGCACGGCGTCGTCGGTGTTCGGCTTCATCCAGACGATCGGCGGGGCGCTTCTGGGCGGCTTCGTGGGCCAACAGTTTAACGGGACTGTCGTGCCCACCGTGGCGGGCTACACCGTCCTGGGCACCGCCGCTCTCCTTTGCGTGCTGGTGGCGGAGCGCGGGCACCTGTTCGGCGTGGGCGAGGAGGAACTCTCCCCGGCCCTGCGCTCGAAGGAGGCAACCTGAAACGGCCAGCGACCGCCGCAGCGTCAGGGCGGTATGTTTGCCAACCAGGCGCTTGGCCTTCGCCTGCCCCGCCGCCTAGCTAAGCTTGGTGCCCCGCCGCGATAAGGCGCGCGGGGCGCGCGCCCCCAGGATTATGCTGAATGCCCGACGCCGCCCAACGACCCTCCTCCGATCGAGGCGCCCTCCGCCCCTTCCGCCATCCGGTCTTTCGCGCCGTGTGGCTGGCCAGCATGGGATCGAACTTCGGCGGGCTGATCCAATCGGTGGGCGCGGCCTGGCTGATGACCTCGCTCGGGGCCTCGGCCGCCATGGTGGCCCTGGTGCAAGCGTCCGTGACCCTGCCCATTGTGCTCCTGTCCCTCGTGGCCGGGGCGCTTGCTGACAGCCTGGACCGGCGCGTCCTCATGCTGGGCGCGCAAGTCTTCATGCTGACCGTGTCCATCCTTCTGTCGGCGTTCGCCTGGGCGGGCCTCCTGTCCCCCTGGCTCCTTCTCCTGTTCACCTTCCTGATCGGCTGTGGCACCGCGCTCAATGGTCCGGCATGGCAGGCCTCGGTTGGCGACATGGTCCCGCGCGAGGACCTGCCCTCAGCCGTCGCCCTCAACAGCATGGGCTTCAACATTGCCCGCAGCCTGGGCCCGGCGATCGGGGGCGCCATCGTGGCCGCCGCGGGCGCGGCGGCAGCCTTCACCGTCAACGCGCTGAGCTACTTCGGCCTCATCGTGGTGCTGGCGCGCTGGCGGCCCGAGACGCCGGGCCAGTCCCTCCCCCGCGAAAGCCTTGGCCCGGCGATGGTCGCAGGCCTGCGCTACGTCGCGATGTCGCCAAGCCTTAAGGTCGTGCTGCTGCGCGGCGTGGTTTTCGGTGTGGGGGCGAGCGCGGTTCCGGCTCTTATGCCGCTCGTGGCGCGGGAACTCGTGGGGGGCGGGCCGCTGACCTATGGACTCCTATTGGGGTCGTTCGGGCTGGGCGCGGTCGGGGGCGCAGTGTCGAGCACCCGCCTGCGCGCCCGTCTCTCCACCGAGGGGCTGGTGCGCGTGGCGGCGCTGATCTTTGCCGTCTCGGCGGCCCTGACGGGGCTGAGCACCAACCTTCTGCTGACCCTTGCGGTGCTGCCGCTCGCCGGGGCGGGATGGGTTCTCGCGCTGTCGAGCTTCAACGTCACCGTGCAGATGTCGACGCCGCGCTGGGTGGTGGCGCGGTCGCTGTCGCTTTACCAGATGGCGGCCTTTGGCGGGATGGCGGGCGGGAGTTGGCTTTGGGGCACCGTGGCCGAGCAGGGAGGCCTGACTGTGGCGCTCCTGGGAGCGGCGGGCGTGCTTGCGGGATGCGCGGCCATGGGTCTTGTGCTGCCCCTCGCCGACGCCGAGGGCCTGGACCTGGGTCCCCTCCGCCCCTGGGACGCCCCTGCCACAGCCGTCCCGGTAGAAGCGCGGACGGGGCCGGTGGTCATCGCGCTCGAATGGCATATCGCCGATGAGGCCCAGCCGGAGTTTCTGGAACTGATGCAGAAGCGCCGCCGCATCCGACGCCGCGACGGGGCCCAGGGATGGGTCCTGTTGCGCGACCTCGCCAACCCGATGCTCTGGGTCGAGCGTTACCACGCCTCCACCTGGCTCGACTATATCAGGCTCAACAACCGGCTCACGCGTGAGGATGCGGAGGTCTTCGAACGCCTGCGCGCCCTGAACGGAGGTCCGCCCCAGGTCCGCCGCATGATCGAACGCGAGGCGCGCGCGTCGGACCATGATGCGGAACCCGCCGCGCAGGATCTGGCCCCGCCGTTGACCGACCCGACGCGGATGCCCTGAGGAGGACCGTCCTGCAGGACGCCCGACTCAACCCATCCGAGCTACCCGATCGGAGCCGTCGGTGTGAAAGCCGGGGACACCGACCTCCCGGTCGCGCATCACGATGAGGAGGGGGCCCGAGCCCGTCATTGACATCTCCGACAACAATAGTCAGGAACTCGGGCGACCCCAGCCGAGAGTTCCCATGCGCCTTCTCCTGTCCGCCGGTTCCGCCCTCGCCCTGACCTTTCCCGCACCAGCTCTTGCTGCCACTCCGACGGAGGTCGTCGATACCTACGCCGACATCGCCGAGGCGGCATACGGCGACAGTCTCGCGACCGGGCGCACCCTCCAAGTCGCCGTGGAGGCGTTCCTCGCCGCCCCGTCGCAGGACACGCTGGACGCCGCCCGCTCTGCCTGGATCGCCGCCCGCGCGCCCTATCAGCAGACCGAGGTGTTCCGCTTCGGCAACCCCATCGTCGATGACTGGGAGGGCAAGGTGAACGCCTGGCCGCTCGACGAAGGCCTGATCGACTACGTCGATGCCTCTTATGGCGGGGCGACGGACGGGAAACAGCTCGCCGCGCTCAACGTCATAGCCAATCCCGCGCTCACCATCGCCGGGCAGGAGGTGGATGCCGCCGAGA
>CADCUU010000029.1 GCA_902805995.1 uncultured Rubellimicrobium sp. | reverse complement strand
GAGCCCGCCGACGTGGTCCTCGTGGGCATGGGTGATGACGATGCCCTCGATGCGGTCGCGGCGCGCCTCAAGCCACTGGATGTCGGGCAGGATCAGGTCGATGCCCGGCGTGCCGTCCATGTCGCCAAAGGTGACGCCCAGGTCCACGACCACGAGCCGCTCCTGATCGGGCTTGCCGTAGCCGTAGACATAGGCGTTCATGCCGATCTCGCCGGCGCCGCCCAGGGGCATGTAGATGAGCCGTTCGCCGCTCATGGGCGCATTCCGAAAATGGTTCGTCCGACGGTCATGCCGTCTCCTTGTTGAAGGCGTGGATCACGGTCAATCCGTGGATGGTAAGGTCGTCCTCGACCCGATCAAATAGCACGTCTCCCGTGCCGAACAGGGGGGCAAGGCCGCCGGTTCCGATGACCCGCATCGGCCCGCTCCGTCCATCGCCGCGTTCCGCCTTGATGCGCTCGCAGATCTCCCGCACGAGGCCCACATAGCCCCAGAAGATGCCGGACTGCATGCAGGCGACCGTGTTGGTCCCGATCACGCGCTGGGGCTTGGTGATGTCCACATGGGGCAGCGCGGCCGCCGCCATGTGCAGCGCCTCAAGGCTCAGGTTCACGCCCGGGGCGATGACGCCGCCCACATAGGCCCCGTCGTCGTCCACCACGTCAAACGTCGTGGCCGTGCCGAAATCCACCACGATCAGGTTGCCCCCGTGACGATCATAGGCCCCCGCCGCGTTCACCAGCCGGTCCGGTCCCACCTGCGTGCCCGCATCCACACGCGGCGGCTGCGGCAGCCGACATTCCGGCTTTCCCACCACGAGAGGGCGGCACCCGAAATAGCGGTCAGCCAAGACGCGCAGGTTGAACACGACGCGCGGCACAGTGGAGGAGATGATAACCTCGTCCACCCCCGCCTCCACCTTCTGAAGCTGGAGGATGGAGCTGAGCCAGACGAAGTACTCGTCCGCCGTCCGCCGCCAGTCCGTGGCGATCCGCCACGTGCCCAGGAATCGCGTGCCGTCCCAAAGCGCGAAGACGGTGTTCGTGTTGCCGCAGTCGATGGCCAGGAGCATCAGTCCGCCCTTCCAGGGGCCATCAGAAGTAGACCTCCGCGGCCGGGATCATGACCTCTCGGCCCTCGACCCGCAGGATCAGGTTTCCCGCCTGGTCCACCGTCTCGAAGACGCCGGTGATCTCGCGCGTGCCCGTCCGGGCAGTCACGATCTCCCCCAGCCGCGCCGCGTTGGCGAGCCAGTCCTCGCGGATGCGCGGGAATCCCATCGCGGCAAGCTTGCCCTCCTGGGTAGCGAAATGCCCGGCCAAGACGGTCAGGAACGCCTCAGGCTCGACCTCGTCGCCCCCCTCCCCCTTCAGGGACACGGGCGGAAACTCGGTCCGCGTGTCATGCGGCGAGCGTGCGAGGTTCACGCCGATGCCGATGGACAGCCAGTCCACCAGCGGCCCACCCGACGAGGCGCTTTCCAGCAGGATGCCCGCGACCTTGCCCCCATTCAGGAGCACGTCGTTCGGCCATTTCAGCGCAAGGCAATCGCGGTCGATGTACAGCGCCAGCGACTCGAACAGCGCATTCGCCACCATGAAGCTGCGC
>CADCUU010000028.1 GCA_902805995.1 uncultured Rubellimicrobium sp. | reverse complement strand
TTCATCGAGATGAACACCCGCCTTCAGGTGGAGCATCCGGTGACGGAGGCGATCTTCGGCGTGGACCTCGTGCGCGAACAGATCCGCGTGGCGTCCGGCCTGCCCATGTCCTTCCGGCAGGAAGACCTCCGGATCAACGGCCACGCCATCGAGGTGCGGATCAACGCCGAGAAGCTGCCGAACTTCGCCCCCTCGCCCGGCAAGATCACCCAGTATCACGCGCCGGGGGGCCTCGGCGTCCGGATGGATTCGGCGCTCTATGACGGCTACCGCATCCCGCCCTACTACGATTCGCTCATTGCCAAGCTGATCGTCCACGGGCGCGATCGGGAGGAGGCGCTGGCCCGCCTCACGCGGTCCCTGTCGGAGCTGATCGTGGACGGCGTCGGGGTCGAGACGACCGTGCCCCTGTTCCACGCCCTCGTCCGGGAGCCTGCGGTGCAGCAGGGCGCCTACGACATCCACTGGCTGGAGCGCTGGCTGAGGGAGAACTCGGCCGCCCTGGCGTGATGCGGGGGGAGGAGCTCACGCCCGAGCTCCTGCTCGCGGCCTACGCCCAGGGGGTCTTTCCCATGGCCGAAAGCCGCGACGACCCGGAGGTCTTCTGGGTCGATCCCCGGCGGCGCGGGATCTTTCCGCTGGAGGGGTTCCGCGTTTCGCGCAGCCTCGCCCGGACGCTACGCCGGGACCCGTTCCGCGTCACCTTCGACGCGGATTTCGTCGGCGTGGTCCAGGGCTGCGCCGACCGTGACGAGACCTGGATCAGCGAGCCCATCGCGGCCCTATACGCCGAGCTTCACCGCATGGGCCACGCCCATTCCGTCGAGGTCTGGGAAGACGAGCGCCTGGTCGGCGGCGTCTACGGCGTGGTCCTGGGCGCGGCCTTCTTCGGGGAAAGCATGTTCTCCCGCCGCACGGACGCCTCAAAGGTGGCGCTCGCACATTTGGTGGAGCGGCTGCGCGCGGGGAGATTCGCGCTCTTCGACACGCAGTTCCTGACCCCGCACCTGGCCTCGCTCGGCGCTATCGAGATCAGCCGGCTGGAGTATCGCCACCGGCTGGCCAAGGCGCTGCGGCAGGAGGCGCGCTGGGAGCCCTGAACCACCGGCCCGTTGGAGGACCAGCGGCCAAGAGAGGTTCAGTGAGGCTCGAAAGGTAAGGGCTCAGCGGCTCTGCTGGCCGCCGGGCGAGGTCATATGGCCGTCGCTCCCCTGCTGCTCGCGGTCCTTGGTAGCGCGGTTGCGCTCGTTCTCCTGCATCTCCTGCTGCTGTTGCTGCTGGCGATCCTGATCGGCCTGAGTCGCGGGACCGGTGCCCTGAGATTTCTGCGCCATGGGATGTCCTCCGAGGCCGGACGCGACCGTCGCGCCCGTCCAAGTAGAAACGCCCGGGGATCGAAGTGCGTTCAGGTCGCCCGGTCCGTCGGCGGTCAGATGCCGAGGCAGCGGAGAGCCCAGACATCGAAGCGCGGATGGTCCACCGCGCTCAGCGCGGGCGCGGAGGCGATGAGCCAGCCCTCGAAGATCGCAGTGTCGTCGCTGGTGGTGCGGATGCTGACCAGGACATAAGCGTCCCCCGCGGGGTTGTCGGTCGGGTAGCGGCATTCGCCCATGACGACGGTGAGATTCCCAAGGTCCCGGGTCTCGCCCCGCATCATCTCGAGGTCGGTCACGGTCCCGCTGATCTTGTCGAGCACGCGGAGGACGCCGCCGTCCGCAGTGGTCGCGGCCACCTGGGACTGCTCGCTGGTCGCCTCGGGCGCGGGGGCGTCCAGGGTCTCGGGACGGCTGGGCGGGACGGTGATCCACTCCTGCGCCTTGGCAGGCAGCGCGGCGAGAAGAAGAATCGGAAGAAGCCGGGTCACGGAGTCCCCTCCTCGTTGCCGCCGGAGACATACTGGAGCAGAAGCTGAAGGAGGCTCACGGCGCCCTGCGTGTCCGTGATCTCCCCACCCTCGGGCAAGGTGGTCAGGGAGCCTCCCGGCACGATCTCGATAAAGGTGCCGCCCAGCAGGCCCTCGCTCGCCACCACGGCGGACGAATCGTCCGGGATGGGCACGTCCGCGGTGACGGTGAGTTCGGTCGAGGCGCGGAACGTCGCGGGGTCGAGCGCGGTGCCCGTGACGGAGCCGATCTTGACCCCCGCCAAGCGAACGTCGGTGCCGAGAGACACGCCCTCGATGGACCGGAAGCTCGCGCTCAGCCTCAGCCCCTCGGACGGGCCGGCATAGCCGGTGGCCTGGGCGGCGTAGAAAAGGAACCCGCCGGCCGCCAGCACCACGGCGGCACCGGTCAGGACCTCGACCGGGTTCTCGCGCATCAGTCGGGCGTCCAGGCTTCGTAGTCCTGGCGCTCTGGCGGGTTCGGGCGGTTGATCGAGCCCGAGGGCGCATAGGCGTAGGGCGTGCCGGTCAGGTTCGGCAGCGACGGCTTTTCCCAGAACTTGCGCTGTCCGACCCTCTCGCTGGGCAGGTCGTCCCAGGTGCGGTGAAGCCAGCCGAACCATTCGGACGGGACGCGGGTCGCTTCCGCCTCGCCGTTGTAGATGACCCAGCGGGAGCTGTCGTCGGCGTTGCGGTAGTAGATGTTGCCCAGCGCGTCTTCTCCGACCTTCTGGCCGAAGCGGCGGGTGTGGAGCGCCGTGCCCCAGGTCTGACTGTTCCACCAGGTGAGGCTGCGGAGCAGATAGTCCTTGAAGGTCATGTGGGGTCTCCCGCCGGTTTGCGCCTTCCATGCCCCGTAAGACGGGAGGGGTCAATGCAGGCCGATGTGAAACGCCCGTACCGAAGGGATCGTTGCAGGGGCGAAGGAACCGTCCCCCGGGCGCCTGGACCGCAAGGACGCAACGGGCCCCGCAAAACGAAACGGACGCGGCCAGCCCCGCCTGGGCCCGCCACGTCCGTCCTAAGCAAAAGCCCGCCTTCAGGCGACTCGCACCTGGCTCACCTCCGGCGGTCGCGCCGCGCACTCATGGGCTGGAAGGCCACGCCGACATGCGCCTCGCAGTAGGGCTTGCCCTGCTGGACCGGCAGCCCGCAGAACCAGAAGTTCGGCGTCGCCGGGTCGCCGACCGGCCATTTGCAGGTGCGTTCGGTCAGCTCCATCAGGGTCAGCCGACGGGCGGTCTGCTCCACGGCAAGGGCGGCGGCCTGCGCTTCGGGGCTGATCTCGTTGGCGGAGGGCTGCGGGGGCAGCGGCTGTCCGGCCGGGATGATCGCCCGGCGATAGACGGGGGCCTCTTCCTCCTCGTCCTCCTCCTCGGGTCCCGCGGCGACCACGTCGTCCTGGGGCTCGTCGGGCTCAGGCTCCGGCTGGGGAGGAGGCTGCGGCACCGCGTCCTCGGCAGACGCGACGGCCTCCTCGGCGACCTCGCCCCCGTCCTCGGCAGCACCACCGGGCACGACGCGGTTCGACAGGCCCAGCCGGTGGACCTTGCCGATCACGGCGTTGCGGGTGACCTGACCCAGCTCCTTGGCGATCTGGCTGGCCGAGGCCCCTTCGGACCACATCCGCTTCAGCGTTTCGACGCGCTCGTCCGTCCAGGACATGACCCACCTCCACGGCGCCCCTGGGCGCGACAATGACGTGCCGAGTTAGCGGCAGGCCGCGGGAGTTTCAAGAACCGGCGGCCTTTTCTACCCATGCTGTGAGAAGATGAGGGTCGCCCCCCGCCCAAGCCCGTCACGCCCACGCCACGGACGCGCCCCCGGCTGGCGCGCCCGAGGCAGCGCCAGCCGGACGCCCTCAACTGGACCGGCGACTAGCTCCGCCGGTAGAGCCGCAACACCACGGGCGACAGCACAAGCGTCAGCAGCGCGGGCGCCAGCAGCGCCAGCCCCACCTGCCCCGCCGTCGCCGTGCCGCCGAACAGGCCCCGCAGCGCCGTCGTGACGTGGGACACCGGGTTGACGTTCACGAACGCCTCCAGCCACCCCGGCATGGTTTCGGGATCCACGCTGATGTTGGAGGCGAAGACGAGCGGGAAGATGAAGGTGAAGCCGAAGGTCATCACCGTCATCGGAGTGCGCACCAAGAGGCCGATCACCAGAAACACCCAGCCCACCCCGAACCCCACTGCGAAGAGCAGCAGGAACCCGGCGAGCACGCCCGCCGCCCCCGCCTCGGGCCGGTAGCCCAGCAGAAGGCCGATGGCGAGGATGATCCCGCCCGCGATGGCGTGGCGCAGGATGTCCCCCACCATGAGGCCCGCGAAGGGCGACAGCGACCAGATCGGCAGGCTGCGGAACCGGTCGAAGAGCCCCTTCTGAAGGTCCGTGCAGAGCCCCACGCCGGAATAGACGGAGTTGAAGATCACCGTCTGCACCAGGATGCCCGGAAGGAAGAACTGGAGGTAGTCGCGCGGGCTCCCCGCCAGCGCGCCCCCGAAGACGAAGGTAAAGAGCAGCGTGAACATGATGGGCGTCATCACGAGGTCGAAGAGCTGCTCCGGCACGTGCTTGAACTTCAGCATCGCCCGCCAGCCAAAGACCAGCGCGTTGGACAGCGCCGAAGGCGGCGCGGGCCGCTCGACCCGCTCCAGCCCCACGGGGGAGGCGGCGAGCGGGCGCTCCATGGTCATGTCATTCATGGCCGTCCCTCCTGCCTGGGCGCGCCGGGCTTGCCGGTCAGCGCGAAGAACACCTCGTCGAGGCTGGGCTGCCCCATGCGGAAGTCGCCCACCTCCACCCCTTCGGCCAGCAGCGCGGACAGGGCCGCATTGGCGCGTGTGGCGTCCACGACTGGGACCGACACGCTGCCCCCTTCCGCCGACCGCTGCGGGTCCGCCCCCGCCACGCGCCCGAGCACCTGCGCCACCCGGTCCAGATCGGCATCCCGGACCGGCGTCACATGCAGGACGCCCGACCCGGTCTGGGCCTTCAGCTCCCGGCTCGTGCCCTCGGCGATCTTGCGGCCGTGGTCGATCACCGCGATCCGGCCCGCGAGCTGATCCGCCTCCTCCAGATACTGGGTGGTCAGCAGGACCGTGACGCCGGACTGCGCCAGCCCCTTGATGAGGGTCCAGACCCCCGCCCGCGCCGAGGGGTCGAGGCCGGTCGTGGGCTCATCGAGGAACAGGATGCCGGGCGTCACGATCAGCGAGGCCGCGATATCGAGCCGCCGCCGCATGCCGCCCGAATAGGCCTTTACCTGCTTGCCCCCGGCCTCCGACAGGTCAAAGGCCGCAAGCAGCGCCTCGGCCCGCGCCTTGGCCTGCGCGCCCCGAAAGCCCCAGAGCCGCGCCAGCATGACGAGGTTCTCGCGCCCCGTCAGATCCTCGTCGAGGGAGGCGAACTGGCCCGTCATGCTGATCGCGCAGCGCACGCCGTTCGGGTCGGCCCGCAGGTCATGGCCCATCAGCCTGGCCTCCCCCTCGTCCGGAGTGAGGAGCGTGGCGAACATCCGCAGCAGCGTCGTCTTGCCTGCGCCGTTGGGCCCCAAAATCGCGAAGATCATGCCCCTGGGCACGTCGAGGTCGATCCCCGCGACGGCGGTGGTGGCGCCGAAGCGCTTCACCATCCCCCTCGCCCGGATCGCGAAATCCTGACCATCCGTCATGAGTCCCGCCCTCCTTTTGAATGAGAACAAAAGGAGCACAAAGTGACGTGAAGTCAAGCGGCGTGTCGGCTCATCCCGCGCGCAGGCGACCCGCCGCCGTCAGCAGTGCGAAAACGGCAACAGCCACCGTCACGGTCGCAGGCCCCACGCCGGTGTCTGCGAACACAGCCAGCCCCAGCCCTCCCAAGGCCGCCGCCCCGCCGATCCCGCAAGCGGCGAGGGCCATCCCCTCGGGCGTCCGCGCCAGCGTCCGCGCCGCCGCCGCAGGGATCACCAGCAGCGCCGCGATCAGCAGCGCCCCCACGACCTGGATCGCCACCGCCACCACGGCCGCGAGCAGCAGCGACAGCAGGAGCGACCCCCGCCGCGGGTCCATCCCCCCCGCGAGCGCAAGGTCCGGCGACAGCGTGGATGTGAGCAGCAAGGCCCAGTTCCGCCACACGAGCAGCGCTACCAGCGCCGCCCCTCCCCATATCAGCAGGAGGTCCCCCCGCCCCACTGTCAGCACGTCGCCGAACAGGAAACTCTCCAGGTTCACGCGCGGCCCCGGCGTCAGCGCCATGGCGAACAGCCCGAGCCCCAGCGCTCCATGGGCCGTCACCCCCAGCACCGTATCCGCCGCAAGCCCCCGATCCGCGAGCAGCGCCACCGTCACTGCCACGCTCCCCGCGACCGTCACCACGCCCAGCACCGTCGGCACGCCGAGCGCGAGTGCCACCGCCACCCCGAGGATCGAGGCATGTGCCGTCGCATCCCCAAAATAGGCCATGCGCCGCCACACCACGAAGCAACCCAGAAGCCCCGCTGCCAGCGCCACCCCCAGGCCCGCCAAGGCGGCCCGGATCAGGAAGGAGTCGAGCATCAGGCGTCCTCGTGATGCGGATGGTGGTGCGCGGCATGATGCGCGTGATCATGATCGTGGCGGTAGAGCGCCAGCGCCCCCCGCGTCCCCGTGCCGAACAGCTCCCGATAGGCCGGCGCGGCCGAGACGACGGCGGGCGTCCCCTCGCAGCAGACATGGCCGTTGAGGCAGATCACCCGGTCCGACGCGCTCATGACGACGTGGAGGTCGTGGCTTACCATCACGATCGCGCAGCCGAGCCGTTCCCGGATGCCCTCCAGGCTTTGGTAGAAGGCCGCCGAGCCGGGCTGGTCGAGCCCCTGCGTCGGCTCATCAAGGAGCAGGACGTCCGGCCGCGTCAGGATCGCGCGCGCGAGCAGCACCCGCTGGAACTGCCCCCCGGACAGGTCGGCCATCTGCCGCCCGTCCAGCCCCTCCGCCCCGGCCTCGGCCAGCGCGTCCTGTGCCTCGGCCTCGGTGACGCGCTTGGGCAGGTCGACGAAGCGGCGCACGGTGATGGGCAGCGTGGGGTCGATGTGCAGCTTCTGGGGCACGTAGCCGATCCGCAGGCCCGCCGACCGCAGGATGCGCCCCCGCGTGGGCCGCTGCGCCCCGATCAGGCAGCGCAGGAGGGTGGACTTGCCCGACCCGTTCGGCCCGACGACCGTCACGATCTCTCCCCGCTCGATCCGCAGGGACACGCCGTGCAGCACGGGCGTCCGGCCCAGCACGACATCCATGCTCTCGCAGGCGATCAGGGTCATGCCCGGCCCTCCCGGCAGGCCGGGCAAAGGCCCTGCGCCTCGACCACGGTGCGCTCCACGACGAATCCTTCGGCGGCAGCCTCGGGGGCGAGGGGCGCGTCGATGGCCTCCTCCGCCACGCGGCGACAGGACCGGCAGACGAGGAAGCTCGGGTCATGCACCGCGCCGGGCCGCGCGCAGGCGACATAGGCCGACAGCCCCTCGATCCGGTGGGCGAACCCGTTCTCCACCAGAAAGCTCAGCGCGCGGTACGCCACCGGGGGCTTCGATCCGAACCCTTCCGCCTCCAGCCGCGCGAGCACGTCATAGGCGCCCAGGGCGGCATGCGACTCCAGCAGGATCTCCAGCGTCCGGCGGCGCAGCGGCGTCAGGCGCTCCCCCCTCTCGGCGCAGGCGACCTCGGCAGCGGCGATGGCCTGGACCACGCAGGTCCCATGGTCGTGACGGTCAAAGGCATGGGGCATCGCGCGCCCTCCGTTACAGGGTAACGCGCAGTAGCACTCCCCGCCGCCCAGCCGCAAGGCCAGCGTTACAGTATCACATCCGCTCTTGTTACAGTATAACGCCTGCGCTAGATGCCGCGGGCCACGACAGGAGACCCCATGCGCCACTCTGCCATCGCCCTTGCCGTCCTCCTCGCCACGCCCGCCGCCGCCGAGGTTCCCCGCGTCCTCGCCGACACCGCCCCGGTCCACAGCCTCGTGGCGCTGGTCATGGGCGACCTCGGGACGCCCGAGCTGATCGTGCCCCAGGGCACCTCCCCCCACGACGCGAGCTTGTCGCCGTCCGAGGCGCAGGCCCTGACCGAGGCCGACCTGATCGTCTGGACCGGCGACACCTTCCTGCCCTGGATGGGCGAAACCATCGCCTCCCTCGCCCCCGATACCCTGCAGCTCGCGCTCCTAGCCACGGAGGGCTGGGAACCCCTGGAGCTGCGCGAAGGCGTGGACCTCCAGTACCACGAGGAGGACGGGCATCTCCATGTCGCGCACCACGCCGTCGCCGACGATCCCCATGCCTGGCTCGATCCGGATGTGGCGATCGCCTGGCTCGGCCATATCAGCTCCGCCTTGGCCAAGGCTGACCCGGACAATGCGGATATCTACGGCCGCAACGCGGCGGAGGCGTCCGATCTCCTGGCCTCCCTCAAGTTCGAGATGCAGGACCGCCTCGAACCCCTCACCGGCACGGGGTATGCGGTGGGCCACGACGCTTACCAGTATCTCGAACGCGCGGTGGGCCTGCCTGCGAACTGGGCGGTGACCGACGCCTCGGGCCAGGACCCCGCGCCGCGCGATGCCGCCGCCCTGCGCGAGGCGGTGCTGGCGGGCGAGGTCACCTGCCTCCTTCTTGACGCCGAGACGGACCCCGCCTGGGCCGAGACCTTGGGCGAAGGCGCCACGCTCCGCACCGCCTCCGTAGACCCCGACGGCGTCAACCTCCAGCCCGGCCCCGACCTCTATCCGACGCTCCTGCGCAACCTCGCGGACTCGCTGGAGACCTGCCTTTCGGCGGAATGAGAAAAGGCCGCCGATCCCGGCAGGGACCTGCGGCCTCGGGATAGCGTGCCCCGGGGAGGAAGCGGGGCCGCCCTCGCCCTCAGGTCGGCATCTTCAGGTCGGGGGCGCGGGCAGGAGCACGTCGTCGATCACGTGGATCACGCCGTTCGACTGGTCCACGTCGGCGATCGTCACCATGGCGGAGCGGCCCTGCTCGTCCATGATCATGATGCCCCCGTTCGCGGCCGAGGCCTGGAGCGTGCAGCCGCCCACCGTCTCGATCGCATGGGTGCCGCCATCGGCCTGGATCATGCCGATGATGTCCGAGGAGAACGCCTCCGCCGGGATCACGTGGCAGGTCAGGATCTGCGCCAGCACATCAAGGTTC
>CADCUU010000027.1 GCA_902805995.1 uncultured Rubellimicrobium sp. | reverse complement strand
GGCCGATAGATCCGCGTCGCGGCAAGGTTGCCGTTCCCGCCAAGCCAGGTCCGCCCCCGGCGCCCCTTCGCGTTGGTCTGCTCCCGCGCCATGATCCAGGTCGGCCGGTCGAGCATCGGCGCACGGCGGCGCGCCTCCGCCATGGTGCTGTCCACCTCGTCGAGCACGACGAGGGAATAGCCCTCGGGCCAGAGGCCCTTGGGGGCGTCAGTTGACAAGGGTAGCCGCCGCCGCTGCGGCGACGCCTTCGATCCCGAACAGGTTCACGACTCCTAGCACCATCACCGCGGCCGAGCCCATCAGCACCGCCCAGTGCACGCCCGGCATCCGCCCGTCGAGCGCCTCACGTTCCTCGCCGAAATACATGAAGTACACGATCCGCAGGTAGAAAAAGGCCGAGATCACCGAAGCGACCATGCCCGCCAGCGCCAGCCACACGAGCCCGCCCTCATAAGCGGCGCGCAGGACGTAGAACTTGGCGAAGAAGCCGACCATCGGGGGCACGCCCGCCATGCTGAACAGCAGCACCAGCAGCGCCAGCGCCTTCAGCGGCTCGCGACGCGAATACATGCCCAGCATGCGGATGTCCGTCACCGGCTGGCCGCCCCGCTCCATCGACAGGATGAAGGCGAAGGTGCCGAGGTTCATCGCGACATAGATCGCCATGTAGATCAGCGTGGCCTGCACCCCGAACGCCGTCCCCGCCGAAAGCCCCATCAGCGCGAAGCCCATGTGGGAGATCGACGAATAGGCCATCAGGCGCTTGATGTCCCACTGCCCGATCGCCGCGACGGAGCCCACGAACATGGACACGACCGACAGGAACGCCACGATCTGCTGCCAGTCACGCGCGATGCCCCCAAAGGCGTCGAAGGTCACGCGGACCAGCAGCGCCACCGCCGCCACCTTGGACGCCGTGGCAAGGAAGGCGGTGATCGGCGTCGGCGCGCCCTCGTAGACGTCCGGCGTCCACATGTGGAACGGCGCGGCCGAGATCTTGAACGCGAGCCCCGCGACGACGAAGACGAGCCCGAACAGGAGTCCCAGCGGAACGCCATCCGTCGTGGCGACCAGGATTCCGTCGAACTCGGTCGTGCCGGCATAGCCGTAGGTCAGCGACGCGCCATACAGCAGCAGGCCCGACGACAGCGCTCCCAGGACGAAGAACTTGAGCCCCGCCTCGGTGGACCGGACCGAGTCCCGCCGGATCGAGGTCAGCACATAGGCCGCCAGCGCCTGCAGCTCGAGCCCCATGTAGAGCACGAGGAGGTCGCCCGACGACACCATGATCATCATGCCGAGCGTGCTCAGCGTGACGAGGATCGGGTACTCGAACCGCAGAATGCCCGCACGGGTCAGGTAGTCCTGGCTCAGCACCAGCACCGTGGCGGCGCAAAGCAGGATCGTCACCTTCGCGAAACGCGCGAAGCCGTCGTCCACGAAGCTCGCCCCGAAGGCCACGTCGGTCCCGTCCCGGGCGCCGATCCACCACGCCAGAAGCACCATCACCAGCGCCGTCACCCAGATCAGGATCGGCGTGAGCCGGTCCTTGAGGGTGAAGACCCCGACCATGAGCGCCCCAATGGCATAGAGCGCGAGGTAGACCTCGGGCCGGA
>CADCUU010000026.1 GCA_902805995.1 uncultured Rubellimicrobium sp. | reverse complement strand
TCGCACCAGTTCGACACGGTCGATATCGCCGAGTAAGGCCAGGACACCTGAACACGGGCGCGGCGGACCCCCGCCGCGCCCAATGGATTTCTGAACCCATGATCCGATTCATCCTCGGCAAGCTCCTGTACCTCGTGCCGACCTTCCTGGGGGTGACGATCGTCGCCTTCGGCTTCGTCCGCGTGCTGCCTGGCGATCCCGTGCTGCTGATGGCGGGGGAGCGCGGGATTTCCCCGGAGCGGTACGATCAGCTCATGCAGCAGCTTGGCTACGACCAGCCGGTCTGGTGGCAGTACCTGGAATTCCTCGGCCGCCTGTTCCAGGGCGACCTGGGGGAGTCGCTGGTGACCAAGAGCCCGGTCTTGGGCGAGTTCCTGAGCCTGTTTCCCGCCACCGTGGAGCTCGCGCTTTGCGCGATCCTCCTCGCCACGCTGATCGGCATCCCCGCAGGGGTGCTCGCGGCGGTCAAGCGCGGGTCGTGGTTCGACCAGATCAGCATGGGCACCGCCCTCATCGGCTATTCGATGCCGATCTTCTGGTGGGGGCTCCTGCTCATCATCCTGTTCTCGGGGGTGCTGGGCTGGACCCCGGTCTCGGGCCGGATCTCGCTCCTGTTCTTCTTTCCCGAGGTGACGGGCTTCATGCTGATCGACAGCCTCTTGTCGGGGCAGGATGGCGCGTTCGGATCGGCGGTGGCGCACCTCGTCCTACCCACCATCGTGCTCGCCACCATCCCCCTTGCCGTGATCGCGCGGCAAACGCGGTCGGCCATGCTGGAGGTGCTGGGAGAGGATTACGTCCGCACCGCCCGCGCCAAGGGCCTGCCTTGGCGTCGGGTCGTGGGGGTGCATGCCCTGAGGAACGCGATGATCCCGGTCGTCACCACGATCGGCCTTCAGATCGGGGTGCTGATGGCGGGCGCGATCCTGACGGAGACGATCTTCTCCTGGCCGGGCATCGGCAAGTGGATGGTCGATTCCATCTTCCGGCGCGACTATCCGGCCGTGCAGGGCGGGCTCCTGATGGTCGCGGCCATCGTGATGGCGGTGAACCTGATCGTCGACCTGCTCTATGGCCTGATCAATCCGCGCATCCGACATGTCTGATCACCAGAAGGAGGAGCGGGCATGACCGCGACCCCCGACCTCGCCGCCAAGCCGCCGGCCGGCACCCGCCGTCAGATGATGGCCGAGCTGTGGTTCTACTTCAGCCAGAACCGCGGCGCCGTCATCGGGCTCTGGGTCACGCTCGCGCTGGTCGTGGTGGCGCTGGCAGCGCCCCTGCTGGCGCCGCACGCCCCCTCGATGCAGTACCGTGACGCCTTCCTCGTCCCGCCATTCTGGCAGGAGGGGGGCAGCACGAGGTTTCTGCTGGGCACCGACGCCATCGGTCGCGACATCCTTTCACGGCTGATCTACGGATCGCGGTATTCGTTGTTCATCGGGGCGGTGGTCGTGTCCATCGCATTGGTGGGCGGCATCGTGATCGGCCTGATTGCTGGGTTCTTCGGCGGCTGGGTCGATGCCGTCATCATGCGGGTCATGGACGTGATCCTGGCCTTCCCCTCGCTCCTTCTCGCGCTCGTGCTGGTGGCGGTCCTGGGCCCGGGCCTGATGAATGCGATGATCGCCATCGCGCTCGTGCTCCAGCCCCACTTCGCGCGCCTGACCCGCGCTGCCGTGATGGCCGAGAAGAACCGGGAATATGTCGTCGCAGCGCAGGTGGCCGGGGCCGGGCGGCTGCGGCTGATGTTCCGCACGATCCTGCCCAACTGCTTGGCACCGCTGATCGTGCAGGGCACGCTGTCCTTCTCCAACGCGATCCTCGACGCGGCGGCGCTGGGCTTCCTCGGGATGGGGGCGCAGCCGCCCACGCCGGAATGGGGCACCATGCTCGCCGAGGCGCGGGAGTTCATCCTGCGCGCCTGGTGGGTCGTGACCTTCCCGGGCCTTGCCATCCTCATCACGGTGCTGGCGATCAACCTCATGGGCGACGGGCTTCGCGACGCCCTCGACCCCAAGCTGAAGCGGAGCTGAGGCATGGCCGCCGTTCTGGAAATCCGCAACCTATCCGTCAGCTTCGACACCTCCGCCGGGCCGTTCCACGCCGTTCGGGGCATCGACATGACCGTCGACCGGGGCGAGGTGCTGGCCATCGTAGGCGAAAGCGGCTCGGGCAAGTCGGTCGCGATGCTGGCGGTGATGGGCCTCCTGCCCGACACGGCCACCGTCACGGCCGACGTCATGCGCTTTGGCCCGCACGACCTGCTGACCATCGGCGACGCCGAGCGGCGGGCGATCATCGGGCGCGAGATCACGATGATCTTTCAGGAACCGATGGCGAGCCTGAACCCATGTTACACCGTGGGCTTCCAGATCGAGGAGGTCCTGCGGTTCCACCTGGGCATGGCGGGCCGGGCGGCGCGGTCCCGGGCGGTGGAGCTGCTGACCGCGGTGGGCCTGCCCGATCCTGCGGACAAGCTGCGCAGCTACCCGCACCAGCTGTCGGGCGGGCAGTGTCAGCGGGTCATGATCGCCATCGCCATCGCCTGCAACCCGAAGCTCCTCATCGCGGACGAGCCGACGACCGCTCTCGACGTGACGATCCAGAAGCAGATCCTCGACCTGCTGCTCACCCTGCAGGAGGATCACGGCATGGCCCTCATCCTCATCACGCACGACATGGGCGTGGTCGCCGAGACGGCGGACCGCGTCGTGGTCCAGTACCAGGGCCGCAAGATGGAGGAAGCGCCGGTGCTGAACCTCTTTGAGGCGCCGCAGAACCCCTACACCAAGGCGCTCCTGTCGGCCTTGCCCGAGAACGCCACGGGACGTCGCCTGTCCACGGTGAAGGACTACATGGACCAGCTGACGGGGGGCGCGTCATGAGCGCCCGCGACGACCGCCCCGGAGAGGGTCCGGGCACGACCGACCCGCGCGGCATCGGCCCAGGGGTGGAACGGCAGCAGGGCGTCGGGCCCGCTGGCGCCGAAGCCCCGATGGCGAGGCCGGACGAGACGGGACGGCGTCCGGCGGGTGGGGCACCTGTCACGCATCCGGGCCCATCGCCGGTGGACCCCGTCCTTGAGGGGCGGGCCATCACGCGCGACTACCACGTGGGAGGCGGGCTCTTTCGCGGGGCCAAGGTGGTGAAGGCCGTCCGAGGCGTGGACTTCGCTGTGGCGCGCGGCAAGACGCTGGCCATCGTGGGCGAAAGCGGCTGCGGGAAATCGACTCTGGCGCGGATCATCACCCTGATCGACCCGCCCACCTCCGGCACCCTCCTTATCGAAGGGAAGCCGGTCGAGATCGCGGGGCGGCGGCCCTCGCGCGACCTGCGGTCCCGGGTGCAGATCGTGTTCCAGAACCCCCACGGCTCCCTGAACCCCCGCCAGAAGGTCGGCAACGTCCTGATGGAGCCGCTGGAGCTGAATACCGACCTCCCTGCCGCCGAACGGCGGGACCGCGCGCGTGCCATGCTGGAGAAGGTCGGCCTCCTGCCGGAGCATTTCGACCGCTATCCTCACATGTTCTCGGGCGGGCAGCGGCAGCGCATCGCCATCGCGCGGGCGCTGATGGTGAACCCGGCGATCCTGGTGCTCGACGAGCCGGTCTCGGCGCTGGACCTTTCGGTGCAGGCGCAGGTGCTCAACCTTCTGGCAGATCTCCAGAAGGAGTTCGGGCTCACCTATGTCTTCATCAGCCACGACCTGTCCGTGGTGCGCCACATCGCGGACGAGGTGATGGTCATGCTGCGCGGCGAGGTGGTGGAGCGGGGATCGCGCGAGGCGGTCTTTGCCGACCCGCAGCACGGCTACACGCGTACGCTTTTCGCGGCGACTCCGGTGACGTCCATCAATGCGATCCGCGCGCGGGTCGAAGGCAAGGCCAACCGGCGGCGCGGGCTGGAGGAGCGGCGTCCCGCAACGTGAGGGGGTGTTGAGGGCGCGGCCGCCATATGGCGGCTTCGGCCAATCTGGCTCGCCAAGGAAGGCGTGGTCCTCTGGTTTTTCACGCCGTTCCGGGCCGGTGACCCTATGCCGGACGAGGCGCAGGACGTGGGCGCATGGCAGGCGGAGGACGACCTTATCCCTCAGGCGCTCGCACGACGATGTAACGCTTGCGGAGCAACCCCCTGATCGTCGTCCGCCTGGCTGAGCGCCGCCGCGGATGCAAAGGCTTGACCCAGGCCGATCAGCAGCGGCTCCGACGGATCGCAGGAGGCGACCGCAGCCGCGAGTTCGTCGAGGCGGGTGAGGATCGTCCGCTCGCCCGGACGCCCCAGCGCGCAGCCGATGGCGGCGGGCGTGGCGGGCGACAGGCCCAGGCCGATCAGGCGGCGCGAGATCTCGGCCGACATCCGTCCGCCCATGTAGAAGACCGTCGTCGCCGAAGGGTCGGCCAAGGCGCGCCAGTCGAGGTCCTCCGGCAGCCCGCCGTGCCGGGAATGGCCGGTAACGAGGCGCACGGACTTCGCATGGTCCCGGTGGGTGAGCGATCGGCCGAGGCTTGACGCGAGGGCCTGCGCCGCCGTGACGCCGGGGACGACGTCGTAGGGCAGGCCATGGGAGCGGAGCACGGCGATCTCCTCGCCCGCGCGGCCGAAGATCATGGGGTCGCCGGACTTGAGCCGGACGACGCGGCGGCCCGCCTTGGCGAGCGTCACCATCATGTCGTTGATCTCGGACTGCTGGCAGGAGGGGCGGCCCGCGCGCTTGCCCACGAGGATGCGCTTGGCCTCGCGGCGGGCGAGTTCCAGGACCTCGTCGGACACGAGATCGTCGAAGAGGATCACGTCGGCGGCCTGAAGGGCGCGGACGGCCTTGAGGGTCAGGTGCTCCGGGTCGCCAGGGCCCGCACCGACGAAGGTGACATGGCCGCTCGTCCTCGCGGGCGCGTCGAGAAGCGTCAGGAGGTCGGCTTGGGCGCTGGCCTGGGGCGCGGCACCGAAGGCGCGGTCCACGAGCGCTTCCCAGAAGGCGCGGCGGGCGGGACCGGGGGTCAGTCGTTCGGCCACGGTGTCGCGGAGGGCTTGGGCGAGGGCGGCCCATTGGCTGAGGGAGCGGGGGAGGAGCGTCTCGATCCGGCGGCGGACGGCTTGGCCGAGGATGGGAGCCGCGCCGGTGGTGGAGATGCCGACGACGACCGGAGAGCGGTTCACGACGGAGCCGAACTGGAACTGGCAGAAAGTTGGATTGTCGATGACGTTGACTGGCACGGCGGCGGCGCGGGCGGCATTCACGAAGGCTTGGGCGCGCTCCGGATCTTCCTCGTCCGCGATAGCGAGGGCGCAGCCCCGGAGGAGGTCGGGGGTCCAGTCCTGGGGGAGGTGCTGCACCGTGCCCGACATGACGAGGCGAGCCATTTCGTCGTCCAGGTCGGTCGCGGCGACGGTGACCTCGGCCCCGGCTGCGGCCAGCAGCTCTGCTTTCCAGGCAGCGGGGTCGGTGCCACCGGCCACCAGCGCCCGTTTGCCGTGGAGGTCGAAGAAGACAGGCAGGACCGAGAGAGGCTCGACCCTTGCCGGTGCGGCGGGGGCGTCACTCGGCGGCGTGGAGACGTTGCGCATGGAGGAGTTCCCTGATCTCGGAGCGGCAGGAGCCGCAGTTGGTGCCCGCGCGGGTGGTCTGGCCGATGGCCTCGACGGTGGTGGCCCCGGCGCGAACGGCGGCGGCGATGTCGTTAAGGCCGACGCTCATGCAGGCGCAGACGATGCGGCCCTTGTCGGGCTGCGGGGTAGGCGCCCGGCCCGAGAGGAGCGCACGGCGGTCGAGAGCGCTCAGGGGCTCCCCCGAGGCGAGGAGGGACAGCAGCCAGTTCCGGTCGGGGAGCTTGGCTGGAGGTGCGACGAGGAGCGCTTCGGCGAGGGTTCCATCGGGAGCGATGGACGCGGCACGCCAGGTCTCGGCCCGCTTGTCGGCATAGTCGATGAGCATGTCGCGAGCAGAGGCGGGGAGGAGCGCGCGGGCGAGGAGGACGCCTTCCTTCGGGGGCTCGGCACCGGTCAGCTCGTAGGCCCAGCCGCCGGGGACGCGGGCGCGGCTCCAGTGAAGGAGGCCGGTGGGGCGGATGTCGCGCCGCGTCAGGAGCAGGCCGACCCAGCGGACAGGAGCCTTGGTCACGCGGATGGGGACGTGCTTCAGCTCGGGCTGGCCGGAAAGGGCGTCGGTGGCGGGGTTGGAGACGGTCGCGGCAGAGGCGCGGGCGGCGAAGAGGCCGCTCCAGTGCATGGGCAGGAAGGCCTCTCCCGGGCGCTGGGCGTCGGAGATGCGGAGCTTGGCGAGCGCCTCGCCGAGGGGGCTCTCGATCCGGACAAGATCGTCGTCATGGAGGCCAAGGGACTGCGCCTCGCGACGGGCGAGGTCGAGCACGGGCTCGGAGGCGTGGCCCATGAGGCGCGGGACGAAGCCCGTGCGCGTCATGGTGTGCCACTGGTCACGGAGGCGGCCGGTATTGAGCGCGATGGGGTAGTCGCGATCGACGGGCCTGGCGGGGCCTTCCTGTCGAACCGGGACGAACCTGGCGCATCCGTCGGGGGTGGGAAAGCGGTCAACGAGGAGGCGGCCGCCCGGCTCGGCGTTCCGCTTCGCTGGCCACTGGACAGGGTGTAGGGCTTCGTAGGCGTGGTCGGGAAGATCGGCGAGGGCGCCGAGGTCGAGAAGGCGCTCGCCGTCGTTGTCGAAGGCGGACAGGGCGGCGTGTTCGCGGAAGATCTCCGGGCGGGATTGGTAGGGGAAGGCGTCTGCGAACCCCATCCGGCGGGCCACGTCGGTGACGATCTCCCAATCGGGGCGGGCCTCGCCGGGCAGGGGAAGGAACGCGCGCTGGCGCGAGATGCGGCGTTCGGAGTTGGTGACGGTGCCGTCCTTTTCGCCCCAGGCGGCGGCGGGGAGGAGGACGTCGGCGTAACGCGTCGTGTCGGTGCGGGTCACGTCCGATACGACGACGAAATCGCAGCGGCCCAGCGCGTCGCGGACGCGGCCCGCGTCTGGCATGGAGACGGCGGGGTTGGTGCCCATGACCCAGAGCGCCTTGATCTGGCCGCGGCGCGCCGCCTCGAACAGGTCCACGGCCTTGAGGCCGGGAGTCCGGGCGAGGTTCGGGGCGCTCCAGAAGCGCGACACGCGGTCCAATTCGGGCGCGCTGAACCCCATATGGGCCGCAAGCTGGTTGGCGAGGCCGCCGACCTCGCGCCCGCCCATCGCGTTGGGCTGGCCGGTGACGGAGAACGGGCCCATCCCCCCGCGCCCGATGCGGCCCGTAGCGAGGTGGCAGTTCAGGATCGCGTTCACCTTGTCGGTGCCGTGGGCGGACTGGTTCACGCCCTGGCTGTAGACGGTGACGGTGCGCTCGGTGGTCGTGAACCAGTCGAGGAAGCGGACGAGGTCAGCAGGGTGGATGTCGCAGCCCTTGGCGACCTTTGCCGGGTCCGAGGCATCGGCCTGAGCGAGCGCGAGGGCGGCGTCGAAACCGATGGTGTGCGCCGCGACGTAGGCGGGGTCGGTGGCGCCGGTGGCCGCGAGGTGCGCGAGAAGCCCGTTGAAGAGGAGGACGTCGCTGCCGGGCTTGATGGCAAGGTGGAGGTCGGCGTCCTCGGCGGCGGCGCTCCGGCGGGGGTCGATGACGACGATCTTCGTGCCGCGCTTCTCCTTGGCCGCGAGGAGGCGCTGATGCAGGACCGGGTGGCACCAGGCGAGGTTGGAGCCCACGAGCACCACGAGATCGGCCTGCTCCAGGTCCTCGTAGGTGCCCGGCACGATGTCCTCTCCGAAGGCGCGCTTGTGGCCCGCGACCGAGGACGCCATGCAAAGGCGCGAGTTGGTGTCGATGTTCGCCGAGCCGATGAAGCCCTTCATCAGCTTGTTGGCGACGTAGTAGTCCTCCGTCAGGAGTTGGCCGGAGACATAGAAGCCGACGGAGTCGGAGCCGTGGTCGCGGATCGTGTCGGCGAACCGCTCGGCCACGAGGTCGAGCGCGGCATCCCAGGTGGCGCGCTGGCCCTTGATCTCCGGGTGGAGAACGCGGCCATCGAGAGCCATCGTCTCGCCCAGGGCCGAGCCCTTGGAGCAGAGGCGGCCGAAGTTCGCGGGGTGGTCCGGATCGCCCCGGACATGGACACGGTCCCCGTCGATGCGGGCGAGGATGCCGCAGCCCACGCCGCAATAGGGGCAGGTGGTCCGGACCTCTCCGCTCACGCCGCGACCCTCGCGCCGATGGCGGCGCGCAGGAGGAGCACACGGCCACCTTCGACCTTGACGGGGATGGTCTCCACCGCGCCCTCGTCGGCGCCCTGGGCCTTGCCGGTTTCGAGCGAAATAACCCAGTTGTGGAGCGGGCAGGTGACGGAGTGGCCGTGGACGATCCCTTCGGTCAGCGGGCCGCCCTTGTGGGGGCATTCGTTGCGGATCGCGAAGACGCGGTCGTCGGCGGTGCGAAAGACGCCGACCTTGCCCGTGGGCGTCTGCACGCAGCGCGAGCCGCGCAGGGGCAGGTCGTCCACGGCGCCGATGTCGATCCAGATGCTCATTCCGCAGCCTCCTGATAGCCGACGACCGCCATCGGCTTGAACTCGTGCTTGTCCTTGCCCGAGACGCGCTCGGACCAGGGGTCCACCTGGGCGAACCTTTGGGAGGTGACGAAGCGGTCGAAGAAGGCGCGCCGCCGCTCCGTGTCCTCGATGATCTGGCGCTTGATCTCGGGCGTGCCGATGCGCTTGGCCCATTTGTAGATGCGTTCGAGGTAGCGGGCCTGCTCGCGGTACATCTGCGTCAGCGCCACCACGATCTCCAGCGCCTCGTCCTCGGTCGCGGCATGGCCCAGGACCTCGGTCCCCTTGATGTCGAGACCGGCGGCGCCCGCGAAGTGGATCTCGAAGCCCGAATCCACGCAGATGATGCCAATGTCCTTGCAGGTCGCCTCGGCGCAGTTGCGGGGGCAGCCGGAGACGGCGAGCTTGAGCTTGGCGGGCGTCCAAGAGCCCCACATGAACTTCTCCAGCCGGATACCGAAGCCCGTGGAGTCCTGCGTGCCGAAGCGGCACCAGGTATTGCCCACGCAGGTCTTCACAGTCCGCAGGCCCTTGGCATAGGCTTGGCCCGAGACGAAGCCAGCTTTCCCAAGGTCGGCCCAGACGGCGGGCAGGTCCTCTTTGCGGATGCCCAACATGTCGATGCGCTGGCCGCCCGTGACCTTGACGGCGGGGATGTCGAACTTGTCCACCACGTCGGCAATGGCGCGGAGTTCATGGGACGAGGTCAT
>CADCUU010000025.1 GCA_902805995.1 uncultured Rubellimicrobium sp. | reverse complement strand
CCGCCCGGCTTCGCCATCCACAAGAACGTGGAGCGGCAGCTCGAATCCAAGCGCCAGATGATCGCCAACGGCGAAGGCTTCGACTGGGCCACCGCCGAGGCCCTGGCCTTCGGGAGCCTCCTGACCGAGGGCGTCCCCGTGCGCCTCTCGGGCCAGGACTCCACGCGCGGCACGTTCTCCCAGCGCCACTCCGCCTTCATCAACCAGGAGACGGAGGACCGGCACTTCCCGCTGAACGCGATACGCAAGGGTCAGGCCCGCTACGAGGTCATCGACTCGATGCTCTCGGAATACGCGGTGCTGGGCTTCGAGTACGGCTACTCCCTGTCCGAACCCAACGCCCTGGTGATGTGGGAGGCGCAGTTCGGCGACTTCGCCAACGGCGCGCAGATCATGTTCGACCAGTTCATCAGCAGCGGCGAAAGCAAGTGGCTGCGGATGTCGGGCCTCGTCATGCTCCTGCCCCACGGCTATGAGGGTCAGGGTCCGGAGCACTCCTCCGCACGGTTAGAGCGGTTCCTCCAGATGTGTGGCCAGGACAACTGGATCGTGGCGAACTGCTCCACGCCCGCCAACTACTTCCACATCCTGCGCCGTCAGGTGCACCGCAGCTTCCGCAAGCCCCTTGTGCTGATGACGCCCAAGTCGCTCCTGCGGCACAAGATGGCCGTGTCCCGCGCCGCCGACCTGACCACCGGCTCCTCGTTCCACCGCGTCCTCTGGGACGATGCGGAGCGTGGGAACTCGCAGCTCCAGCTCAAGCCGGACAACGAGATCAAGCGCGTCGTCCTCTGCTCGGGCAAGGTCTACTACGACCTCCTGGAGGAGCGGGACGCCCGGGGGCTCGACGACGTCTACCTCCTGCGGGTGGAGCAGTTCTACCCGTTCCCGGCCCAGAGCCTCGTCAAGGAGCTGTCGCGCTTCAAGGGCGCGCAGATGGTCTGGTGCCAGGAGGAGCCCAAGAACCAGGGCGCCTGGACCTTCATCGAGCCCAACATCGAATGGGTCCTGAACCGGATCGAGGCGACCCACCAGCGGCCGGTCTATGTGGGCCGCGCCGCGAGCGCGAGCCCCGCCACCGGCCTCGCCTCCTCGCACAAGGCACAACAGCAGGCGCTCGTGGACGAAGCGCTCACCGTCGAAGGAAAGTGAAGCAAATGGCCATCGAAGTCCGCGTCCCCGCGCTGGGCGAAAGCGTCACCGAGGCGACCGTCGCCACCTGGTTCAAGAAGCCGGGCGACACGGTCGCCGCCGACGAGATGCTCTGCGAGCTGGAGACCGACAAGGTCACGGTGGAGGTTCCCTCCCCCGCCGCCGGCACCCTGGGCGAGATCGTCGCCGCCGAGGGCTCGACCGTCGGCCCGAACGCGCTCCTCGCCACCATCGGCGAAGGCGCGGGCACGGGCGCGGCCCCCGCCGCAGCCCCCCAGGCCGCCGTTGCCCCGGACGTGGCCACCGCGCCCCAGGACTCCCCCGCGACCCACCCCGCCCCGGTCGGCGCCCCCTCCGGTCCCGCCAACTACGGCCCGGATTCCACGACCCCCGCCTCCGCCCCGCGCGGTGACACGGAGGACGCGCCCTCGGCCCGCAAGATGATGGCCGACAACAACCTGTCTCGCGATCAGGTCCAGGGC
>CADCUU010000024.1 GCA_902805995.1 uncultured Rubellimicrobium sp. | reverse complement strand
TGCCCAGCAGGATGTCGGTGCCTCCAGTCATCGAGTAAGCGAAGTTGAGGCCGATCGGAACGAGAACGAAAACCCCGAAGATCAGGAGGTTGGGCAGAAGGAAGACGACGGCCATGCCGCCGGTGCCGGTCCGCTTCTGCCACCAACGCAAGGGCGGATCGACGGCCCTTGCGAGGAGCACAAGGGGCGCCGTCGCGACAACGCCCGCCCAGTGACCGATGCTGGCCATTAGCGCCCGGTCACTGCTGGGCCGCGGCGACCTGGTCGGCGATGTCCTCGTCCATCAGGCCACGGGCCTCCTCCATCGTGATCTCGCCCGCCATGACTTGGCTGATCCGCGTGACCAGCGCCCCGTAATAGGCGTTGGCCCACTTCCAGGCCGGGAGCGCGTCGGCGGCGGGCAGCGTCTCGGTCGAGGCGGACACGAACCGCTCGAGCGCGGGCTGGACGTTCAGATCCTCGGACTGGAACTGAAGGTCGCCCGCCGCGACGATCCCGGCATGAGCAGGGAGGAACAGGGTCCGCTCTGAGAATTCGCGCACGACCGGTTCGGAGGCGAGGTACTCCATGACCTTCGCCACCTCCTCAGGGTTCTGGGTGTACTTGATCGCGACAAGCGCCGCCCCGCCGGCGAGGCCGGAGCAGCCCGCGTCCCCGCAGGGCGAGCCCACAGCAACCCAATCGAAGGCGTCGCCGATCTTGGTGCTGAGGTTCGCGACCTGCCAGGAGCCGGAGTAGTAGAATGGGATCTGCGCATTGATGAAGTCGTCGGCGGCGGCGCGGTAGGTGGTGCCCGCGGCCGAGACCCAGACTTCGGGCAGCATCAGGCCCGCTTCTGTCCATTCCACGAGCTTGCCCGCGAATGCCATGGTGCCGTCGTCGATGGGGGCGGGCAGGCCATCCTCTCCGATGTAGTTCGCGCCGTAAGACACGGCGGGCCCCGAGATGCGGTGCCCCGAGCGGTCGATGGCGAAAGCCGCGGGGAGCTGCTGGCTGTCCATGACCTGCCGGCTCGCCTCGATCCAGTCGTCCCAGGTCGCGCCCTCGGGGGGCAGAGGGACGCCCGCCTGCTCGAAGAGCGTGGCGTTGGCGAAGCCACCAGTCAGGGTGAGCTGCGTCAGGAAGCCGGGGATCGCGTCGGACCCGTCCTCGCGCATCCAGTCGAAGCGGTCGCCGAAGTTCGTTTCCCAGTAGGCGGGGTCTGACAGGTAGGGGCGGAGGTCGAGCCAGTGCTGCGCCTGCTCCTTGAGGTTCGTGACCCGGGCGATGTCGGGGCCCTGGCCCGAGGCGAGCTGGATGGGGAGCTGCTCCTGGATGACCTGGTAGGCGACGTTGTCGAGGATCACGTCGATTTCCGGGTTCTCGGCCTCAAAGCGCGACAGGAGGTCCTGGATGACTTCGCCTTCCACGCCGTCCGAGTACCATAGAACGCGCACCTCGCCCGCAAGGGCGGGGGCGGCGGCCAGCGCGAGCACAGCAGCCGTAGCGGTCTTGATGAACATGGTCGATTCCTCCCTGTGTTTCTTGTCAGCCCGCGGTCGTTGCCGCGCGCCCTTGGTAGTCGCCGGACCCGAGAGTCCCTGAGGGCAAGATGATCCGCGAACCCTCGACCGTCCAGTCCGCCGGATCGAGGCGCCGGCCCTCGGCCTCAACGGCACCATCCGCGAGGAAGCGCACTGGGCCGTAGTCCGGGTCAACGACGGTGATATCGCCCTCCGCGCCGGAGGGGGCGAGACCGGCGAAGCGCGTGGTGAAGGCTTCGGGCCCGCCTTGGAGGCGGGCCGAGCCGAGGCGGATCAGCCACCAGCCCTGGCGGCCCGCAAGGCGCAGTTCGACGCCGGCGCTGGGCCCGTCGTGGACCTCGGACAGGGGACCGGAGGCTCGGAGCAGCACCCGCGCCTCGCCAGCGGCGGCCCATGCGGTGTCGCCGCAAAGATCGGCCGCGTCGAAAGCTGCCCTGGGGAAGAAGGCATGGGTGAACTCGGGCTGCGGCGCCACCCCGTCAAAGACCACGAGGGCCAGATCGCGGTACTGCTGCACGCGCGGCACCGAGGCCGAGCCGCCCCAGTAGGAGGGCCGCCCATAGCCCGAATGGATCACCTCGCCCGGGTGGTTGATCCAGACCTGAGCGTCGGGGTCCGACCCCAGCCGCGCATGGACGAGCGTCTCTTGGTAGCCCCATTCGAACCAGCGGTAGGCGGCGATGGAGCCCATCGCGTGATTGCGCGTCTTATGGTGGTAGAGCTTGGCAATCCGGTCCTGCCCCTGCGCGAAGGTCCATTCCTGCGCGCCGTCCTCGTCCCAGACCGCGCGGTGCGCGAGGTCTTGCAGGCTCAGCCCGTGGTCGCGCAGGCAGAGCGCCAGTTGCGGCGTGGCGTGGAACCGCGAGCCGTGGCTGCCCGTACCCCAGAGCATCCGGCCGATGGCCGAAAGTTCCAAGGTGCGCGAGGCGCGGAGCGTGTGCTCGTAGCTGCGCCCCTGCGCGCCAGTCAGCACGCCCTTGTGGGCCGAGTTCGCGACGATCTCGACCAGCCGGGCAATCCCGCGGCCCGCGCGGTCGCGGATCTCGGGATCGGGCGAGAGGGCAAAAAGCGCGGTCAGGCCCTTGAGATCGATCGGGAAGTAGGGGGCCGAGTTAAACTCGGCCATCTCCCAGACCTCGAAGTGGTCGAGCCAGGCGCGCAGGCGCTCGGCGCCCACGGCCGACTGCTCGCGCCCCGTGCGGCCCGAGCGGGCGAACGTCGCGTCGGGGAGGAGGTGCCCGCCCAGGTGCGCAGCGGTGTGGAAGAGGAGCGCGTGGTTCTCGGAGAAGTACCACTGCACGTCGTCGCCGGACTCATCCATCCAGTAGCGGTAGCCCAGCACGGTGCGGTCGATCCGTGCGCAGAGGTCAGGCCCGAGGAGGCCGCCGAAGCGCATCCGGCACCACAGAAGCGGCACCAGTGCAAAGTCGGCGCAGTCCCAGCAGTCGTCGATGCGGGGGAGCGAGGCCTCGATCATGGCCCGCGTCTCGGGCCCGCCGTCTCCCAAGGCGAGGCGGGCAATAGCGCGGACGGTGTCGGCCTCGCCGCCGGTCGAGACGGCCCTCAGCGTTTCCTCGATGCGCTCGGGCCGCGTCGCGGGGGCGGAGCTTTGGGGGTGGGAGATCTCGGTGCCGAACACGCGTGAGGCGGCGAAGCCTGGGACGGCGAGCGTCACGGCGCAGTGGCGGAAGTCGGCGGGGAGGTCCTCGGCCTGGCTGATGTCCAGCCGGTCGGCCCCGGCGCGGAGCGTCCGCTGGATCGGCGGAAAGGGGTCGTGGGACATGAAGTCGCCTTCGACCCGGATGGTGACTTGGGCCTCGACGGACAGCGGCCGGGGGAGCACCAAAGCGACCGGGCCTCCGTCGTGTGAGACGCGAGGGAAGTGCATGGAGTCCAGCGCGGCCTCGACGCCGGCGGCCTGGGCCGGGTCGCCTTCGATGCGGATGCCGGCTTGGGCGGGTGGGCCAGCCAGGTAGTCGAGTTGTGCGTAAAAGCGGGTGTCGCGCTCGGCGAGGTCGTCGAGGAACAACTCCACGAGGCTCTCGCCTTCGGGGAGATCCACGGCGACTTCTGCCATGGTCTCGAAGTTGCGCTTGTATTCGGCCGTCCAGAGGACCTCGGCGCCGTTCACGCGCAGGATTGAGCCGCCGCAGCTGGCGAGACGGAGCCGCGCTCGGCCGGCGGTCTCGCAGAGGATCACCGCCTCGGCCCGTGCGGCGAGCCGCGTGGGGCGGAACCAGAAGCCCGAGAGGTCCAGACGGGGGGAGCCGAAGCCCAGCACGGTCCTCATCTCGCCCGGCGTGGGTCGTTCGTCGGGGCGGCGGCCGCGGAACCGGTCGGCGAAGTCGGTGCGGCAGGGATATTCATGGGGAATGAAGTTCTTCTCCTTGGTCAGGAAGAAGAACGGGTCCATCTCGCCCTTCATGGGGCGAGGAGGGACGTCGAAGCGCTCCTCGGCAATGGGGGTGACGCGCCAGGCGGAGAGCGGCTGGCCGGGAGCGAGGGGCCTGAGGAGGCGGCTCACCGCAGGGTCCTCACCGGGACGGGGTCGAAGTCCTGATAGATCTGGTTCTCACCGGTCATGCCCCAGACGAAGGCATAGGGGCCGGTGCCGGCGCCCATGTGGATGGACCAGGCGGGGGACAGGACCGCATCGCCTGAAGCCACGACGAGGTGCCGCGTCTCCTCGGGCACACCCATGAAGTGCATGACGCGATCTTCTTCGGACATGGCGAAGTAGAGGTAGGCCTCCATCCGACGTTCGTGCGTGTGGGGCGGCATGGTGTTCCAGATGCTGCCAGGCGCGGGATCGGTGATCCCCATGAGCAGGAGGCAGGAAGGCATGACCTCCGGGTGAATGTACATGCGCAGCGTGCGCTTGTTGGACTTGGCCTCGTCGCCCATGGTCATGGCCTTGGATTGGGCCTGCGTCACGACGCGGTGCGGCAGGTCCGCCCCGGCGGGGACGGAGTTGAGATAGAAGAGCGCGGGATTGGCCGGGTCGTCGGAGGCGAGCGCCACGTCCCGCGCGCCGCGCCCGACATAGAGGATGTCGCGGGGCGCGAGGGGGAAGGGCTGCCCGTCCACGGTCACGGTCCCGCCCGAGGTGCCAAGGTTTGCGATCCCGCCTTCGCGCGCCTGGAACAGCGTGTCGGCCCCGACCTCTGCGCCGTCTCCGATGGCGATGGGCGCGTGAGTAGGGACGATGCCGCCCAAGACCATGCGGTCGACATGCGTGTAGCAGAGCTGCGCCCCGCCCGGAGCGAAGACTCCGGGGATCAGGAACTCCGAGCGCAACTCGTCAGTCCCCATGCGGGTGATCTGGCCAGGCGAGGCGCCGTAGCGCTTGGTCCAGGTGACGGTCATCGCGCCTCCGGGTGATGCAGCGCCTCTGAGAGGCAGAGGATGGCGAGCGACTGGCCGTAGCCCGTTGGCTGGATCGGGATGTCGCGGTAGAACTGGAGGTCGTGGCCCATGCGGGTGCCGTAGCTCACGCCTCCCACGGTGCCGGCGTCGTCAATCTGGCCCAGCACGTAGGAGAGCCCCAGGAGGCCGGCCTGTCGTGCCTTGTCGGGGAGGCGGCCCAGCCGGCCGGCCTTCATCAGGCCGTAAGCAATCCCGGCTGTGGCGCTCGTCTCGCGGTAGCTTTCGGAGTCGTCGAGAAGGGTGCGCCAAGCGCCGTCCTCGGTCTGGAGGGGCAGGAGCGCCTCGGATTGAGCCGTCAGCACGCCGTCGAGGAACAGGGCGACCGAGGGCGAGAGGGTGCAGAGGCCGGGAAGGTCCGCGAGCGCGGCGGTGATCCAAGCGTTGCCGCGGGCCCAGCGGGCGCGGGCGAAGTTGTCGCGGCGCGCGAAGCTCCAGCCGTGGAACCACAGGCCTGTTGCAGGGTCGGTGAGATAGCGGGCGTGGACGAGAAACTGCCGCTCGGCCTCGTCCACCAGCAAGCGGCCGCCGGAGGCCTCGCCATAGGCGGCTAAGAACAGCGCCACCATGAACAGGGTGTCGTCCCAGAGCTCGCCCTCGTTCACCTTGTCCGAGACGTCGTGCTGGAAGCCGCCCTCGGCCGTACGCGGGGCTTCCGTGATTACGCGGTCAGCCCAGTCGTCCAGAGGGCCGCGCCAGCGGTCGTCGCGGGTGCGGCCCCAGAGGAGCGACAGGGCCAGCATTGGGGCGGTGGTGTTGACGTTGAGCATCGGCAAGCCGCGGTCGAGCGCGCGGGCGTACCAGTCCTCGAGAATGCGTTGCAGGCGCGGGTCGCCTCCATCGCGCCAGAGCTGCGCGAGACCGTAAAGCCCCACGCCCTGCGGCCATTCCCATGACTCGAAGCTGATGTAGTCGCCGCGCGTGCCGTCGAGGTTCGGCTCGTCGAAGCGTCCCTCATCACGAAGGTCCACGAGGCCGTTCACCAAGCGGTCGAGCGCGCCGCGAAGTTGCGATCCGTCGAGCATGGCGCCCTCCTCCGAGCGATCCAATCCGATGCCGGGGCGATGCGCAACCGAGAAGCGGCAGGGCCCGACGTCAGGGCACCTCGTGGCCCAGGGCGTCGGTGTAAGATTCGGACTAGGTCTGCCAGTCTGTGGGCACTCCAAAATCCTGGGACTGGGCCCGTATGCGGTCGAGGTTGTTGGTCCCCATCACGGGCAGGATGCGCGGCGGGTGCGCGAGGGGCCAAGCCGAGGCGACCGCAGCGGCATCCGTGCCCGTCTGCTCGCCGAGATTGAGAAAGACTGCGTTCAGGGGATGCCGGCCCTCAGTGAGCAGGTTCTCGTCCTCCAGTGGAGACCAGGCCATGATTGGTAGGCCGCGCCCCTGAATTGATGCGACCTGCCCGACGTTGAAACCTTGGTGCGCAAGGAGGCTCAACTCGATCTGGTTGAGGGCGAGGCGGGTCTGCATGGCCGACTGGAGCAGCGACAGGTCGCAGGGTCGGATGTCCGACACACCCACGGCCAGCATCTTGTCGCTTTGGATCACCTCGCCCAAGGCCCCGCCGGTCTCGTGTTGGTTCAACAGCGGGTCGGGACGGTGGGTCAGCGGAAGGTCGATCCGGTCGAAGCCCATCAGCCGAAGCGGGTGGTCCACCGAGGCTAGGCTGTGCGCGCGGCTCGTGTCGAAGTGCTTGACTCACCTGTCGGCGTAGCGGCCCGCCCCCGCGAGGAGCCGCCGTTGGTGACGATCTCAATGCGCTTCTTGAGATGCGGCGTGGACGGCGTCGCCGAGGAACTCCTCGGCCATGTAGC
The DNA here is from genome assembly GCA_902805995.1 of uncultured Rubellimicrobium sp. Classification (GTDB taxonomy): domain Bacteria; phylum Pseudomonadota; class Alphaproteobacteria; order Rhodobacterales; family Rhodobacteraceae; genus Rubellimicrobium. Next base: position 2,605 of record CADCUU010000024.1, on the reverse strand, counting down.
CGCCGTGGATGTCGGCCTGGTCCATGGTCGTGATCCCCTGGTTCAGGCAGGCCTCAATCTTGGCCTGCACATGGACAGGCGAGGTGTAGTGGTAGTCGCCCAATCTCCACCTGCCCTAGACAAGGCGGTCGAAGGTCAGCCCCGGGGCGATCTCGATGCGGTCCATGGCAATTCTCTAGCGGCGAGGGCCCGTCCCGAGCGGGGTGGCTGGCGCCCTTGCGGGCACGCGGCCGTAGACCTGCGGCAGGGAGCAGGTCTTGAGCGCGGGCATCACAAGCTGGCCGAAATGCCGCGCCTCGTCGAGATGGGGATAGCCCGACAAGATGAAGGCGCGGATGCCCATGCGCTGATAGGACTCGATCTCACTCAGCACCTGGTCGGTCGAGCCCACGAGCGCCGCGCCGCAGCCCGACCGCGCCCGACCGATGCCGGTCCAAAGGTGCGGCTCGACGTAGCCAAACTTGTCGGCGAGCTCGCGCGTGCGAGCCTGATGGGCGACGCCCAGTGAGATGGAGTCGTGCGCCCGTTCGCGGATCAGCTTGCCGTACTCGTCGTCGAGCGCGGCGACGAGATGCTCGGCGTACTCGCGCGCTTCGGCCTCGGTGTCGCGAACGATCATGTGGACTCGCAGGCCATAATCAAGGGTGCGGCCATAGCCCTGCGCCCGCTGGGCCACGTCGCGCATCCTCTGGGCAATCTGCTCCTTGGGCTCGGGCCACATCAGGTAGACGTCGCAGGCCTGCGCGCAGAGGTCGAGCGCGTCCGGGGAATAACCGCCGAAGTAGAGGAGGGGCCCACCCTGCTGGTAGGGTCTCGCAGGGTCCGTGGCGACGCCCTTGTAGTGGTAGACCTCTCCTTCGTGGTCGATGCTGTCGCGGGTCCAGGCCTGGCGCAGGATCTCCACCACCTCGCGCGAGCGGCGGTAGCGGAAAGCGCTGTCCGCGACCTCGCCTGGGAAGTCCGAGGAGATGACGTTGAGCGTGAGCCGTCCCTCTAACATGTGGTCGAGCGTGGCCACGGTACGGGCGAGCATGATGGGCTGCATCTCCCCGCAGCGGATCGCGGCCAGCATGTTGATCCGCTCCGTCAGCGGCGCCATCGCGGCGACGAACGACAACGTGTCCTGTCCGACCTGGTAGGAGGAGGGGCAGAGTATGTTGCGGAAGCCCTGCCGCTCGGCTTCGAGGGTGATGTCCCGGCAATGCTCGAAAGACGAGCGCAAGGAGCCGTCGGGCACGCCGAGCTGGGCGTAGTCGTCCGAGCAGAGCGCCGCGAACCAGGACACCTCGAGCGCATCGAGGTCGGGGGAGGTGATAGGGACGACCGACATCGCTGACGCTCCGGCAATGATCTGGTGGGCTTGCGTAGCACCGGGCTTGCCGTGCATCAATGGTGGATCAATTCGAAGCACGTGGGGGATCATGGGCGAGGAGGCCGATGTGTTCGCGACCGCCGCGCTGCCGCGCTGGTTGCAGGTCAGCGAGCGGCTGATCCGCGAGATCGGTGCCGGCCGCCTCGCCGACGGCGCGCGCCTGCCACCCGAGAGGGACATGGCAGCGGACCTCGGCATCGCGGTCGGGACGCTGCGCAAGGCTTTGGCGGACCTCGCGGCCAAGGGTCTCTTGGAGCGCCGCCAAGGCTCAGGCAATTATGTGCGCCACCGTGTTGGCGTCCCGAGCGTCTACTCGCTGTTCCGGCTGGAGCTGACGCAAGGCGGCGGGCTGCCTACGGCCGAGTTGATCGCGGTGGAGCGCCGGGCCAAGCCTGCCGACGCTCCAGCCTTTGGACTCTCCCCGGAAGCCTATCGCATCCGCCGGCTGCGCCGGCTCGACGGTGAGGCCGTAGCCCTTGAGGAGATCTGGCTCGATGCCGTGCTGGCTCCTGCTCTCCGAGCCGAAGACCTGTCAGAGTCCCTCTACCTGTCCTATCGCGGCCTGTTCGGGATCGAGATCGCCCGTGTCGAGGATCGGATCGGCGTGGCGCCGGTACCGGACTGGACCCATCGCGACTTCGCCTCCCCTTCGGGGGCATCCGTGGGCTACATCGTGCGGCTGGCGGCGCTCCCCGATGGCACAGGGGCCGAATACTCGAGGACTTGGTTCGATCCGGACCGGGCCCGCTACGTCTCGCGCATGACCAAGGAGCTGTCATGAGAACGCTGAACTATGGCCTCGTGGGCTGCGGGATGATGGGGCAGGAGCACCTGCGCAATATCGGGCTTGTCCCTGGCGTGCGGGTCGCCGCGGTCCATGACCCCATCGAGGAGCAGGCCCGTGCGGCGGCCCATCTGGCCGGCGGGGCCGATGTCGTCCCGAGCTTCGACGCGCTGATCGCCCGGCCCGACCTCGACGCGCTCGTGATCGCGAGCCCGAATGACCTGCACTTGCCCCAACTCCTGCGCATCGCCGACACGCGGCCGCGGCCGATACTGGTCGAGAAGCCGGTTTACGTGTCGGAGGCCGACCGCGCGGCGGTGGATCGGCTGGCCCGCGGCTACCCGGCGCCGATCTGGGTAGCGATGGAATACCGGTACATGCCCCCGATCGCGGCCTTCGTTGCCGACGCGCAGACCGTGACCGGCGGGGTGCGGATGCTCACGATTCGC